>DASYTA010000545.1:0-10295 GCA_036002745.1 Cyclobacteriaceae bacterium
TGGTAAGAACCATGATACAAACGAACTTTCATCGAGTCAATTGGATATCCAGCAAGAGGTCCATTCGTCATCGATTGTTCAAATCCTTTCTGCACGGCAGGAATGAATTCGCGTGGAATAACACCACCAACGATGTCGTTCTCAAACTCAAGACCAGGCTTATCTTCAGGACCCAGCTCACGTGGCCCGATTTCAAATACGATATCGGCAAACTTACCACGACCACCGGTCTGCTTCTTGTAAACTTCTTTGTGTTCAACCGACTTCGTAAGCGCTTCTTTGTAAGCAACCTGAGGCGCACCTTGGTTGATCTCTACTTTGAATTCACGTCTTAAACGATCGATGATAATTTCCAAGTGCAATTCACCCATCCCGCGAAGAATGGTTTGACCAGTTTCCTGATCTGTGTTTACACGAAGAGTAGGATCTTCTTCCACCAATTTAGAAATCGCCATACCAAGTTTATCGGCATCAGCTTGTTTCTTAGGTTCGATAGCATAGCCAATCACGGGCTCAGGGAATACCATTGACTCAAGTACTACTGGGCGCTTTTCGTCGCAAAGTGTATCTCCAGTTTTGATATCCTTAAATCCAACAACCGCACCGATATCACCGGCTTGCAATCTTTCGATTTGATTTTGCTTATTAGCGTGCATTTGGAACACACGAGAAATACGTTCCTTCTGTCCTGATCTTGTATTCTGAACATAAGAACCAGAATCCAAAACACCGGAATATGCACGCACGAAACACAAGCGACCAACGAATGGGTCAGTTGCAATCTTAAATGCCAAACCTACAAATGGTTCTTTTTCGTCAGGTCTGATTTCTACTTCGGCATCCGTGTCAGGATTTGTACCAATGATCACATCCTTGTCCATCGGTGAAGGAAGTAACTCCATCACGTAGTCAAGCATGGTTTGAACGCCTTTATTTTTAAAGGAAGAACCGCACACCATTGGCACGATCTTCATGTCGATAACCGCTTTGCGAAGAGCTGTTAAAATTTCTGCTTCAGAAATTGAATTAGGATCTTCGAAGAATTTCTCGATCAAAGTCTCATCATATTCGGCAACAGCCTCAAGCAATTTCTCACGGTATTCCTTAGCTTCTTCAACCATTTCGGCAGGAACTGGAATTTCCTGGAAGGTCATACCTTTATCTGACTCGTTCCAAATAATACCGCGGTTGTTCACCAAGTCAACAACACCTTTGAACTGATCTTCAGCACCAATAGGTAATTGAAGAGCAACTGCTTTACTGCCTAATTTTTCTTTTACTTGTTTGCAAACGCCAAGGAAATCAGCGCCTGAACGGTCCATTTTATTTACGAAACCGATACGGGCAACTTTATAATTATCAGCAAGGCGCCAGTTAGTTTCAGATTGAGGCTCAACACCATCAACTGCGCTAAACAAGAACACGAGACCATCCAATACACGCAATGAACGATTCACCTCAACAGTGAAATCCACGTGACCAGGTGTATCAATAATATTTACGTGATAATCGTTCTTTCTGTATTTCCAATAAACGGTAGTAGCCGCAGAAGTGATCGTGATACCACGTTCTTGCTCCTGTGCCATCCAGTCCATAGTAGCAGCACCATCGTGTACTTCACCAATCTTGTGGTTTACACCAGCATAGTAAAGAATACGCTCAGTAGTTGTCGTTTTTCCTGCATCAATGTGAGCAGCAATACCGATGTTACGTGTAAATTTTAAATCCCTTGCCATGTACTGTTAAAATCTGAAATGAGAAAATGCCTTATTCGCCTCAGCCATACGGTGTGTATCATCTTTCTTCTTGATCGCTGCACCTTCACCTTTGGATGCTGCTAAGATTTCAGCTGCTAATTTATCCATCATGGTTTTTTCGCCACGCGCACGTGCGTAGTCGATCAACCACTTAATGCTCAAATTGATTTTGCGTTCCGGACGAATTTCAACCGGCACTTGAAACGTTGCTCCACCAACCCTGCGGCTCTTCACCTCAACAGCTGGCATCACATTATTCATAGCACGCTTCCAAACTTCAAGACCTGGCTCGCCTGCAGCTTTCTTTTCTACTTGCGCAATTGCATCATAGAATATGGTATAAGCTGTGCTTTTCTTGCCTTGTTCCATCATGTAGTTTACAAACTTCGTTACCAAAGTGTCGTTGAACTTAGGATCAGGCAACAAGTATCTTTTCTTAGGTTTTGCTTTTCTCATGATTCAATGCTTTTTATTTCTTTCCTTTTGCTGGAGCGGCAGCAGCGCCTTTTGCAGCGGCAGCACCGGCCTTAGGACGTTTTGCTCCATATTTAGATCTTGATTGAAGTCTTCCGTTTACACCGGCAGTATCCAGTGCACCACGAATAATGTGGTAACGAACCCCAGGCAAATCCTTAACACGACCACCGCGGATAAGCACAATAGAGTGCTCCTGCAAGTTATGGCCTTCGCCAGGAATATAGGCGTTCACTTCGCGTCCGTTTGTTAAACGTACACGAGCCACTTTTCTCATGGCCGAATTAGGTTTTTTTGGCGTGGTGGTGTACACACGAGTGCAAACACCCCTACGCTGAGGTGATGAATCGAGGGCTGGGGACTTTGACTTGAATGTCAATTTGGTCCTTCCTTTCCTCACAAGCTGCTGAATGGTAGGCATTTATATATTTTTTTTATACCCTTCAAAAATAAGGACTGCAAAGGTATTCAAATTAAGGAAGGATGCAATAAGTAGATGCAGTGATTTTTTTAGATTGATCCACAGAGCACATATTCAGATCAGTAAAAATAGCTCATTCTGGAACGATTCTAACGCTAACTCTTCCTCAAGAACCTACAAAAAATGTCGAAATTGCACCAGCTAAAACCCAATTCTAAATGAAAATACCAACAAAATATCTGTTTATAGGCCTGATTCTCCTGGCAGGCTGCGGCAAATCCAGTCAACATGAAAACCATGATTCAGAGGAAGAATCGCCTATTAATAATCCAAATCAGGCCTTATACGACCAGGTAATGGACATCCACGATGATGTAATGCCAAAAAGTGATGAAATCTACCAATTAAAAAAAGAGATCAAGGACAAAATTGCCAGCGCTAAGAACCTGGAGCCCAATAAAAAGAAACAGTTGGAGCAAATCTTGACGGAATTGGACTCAGCCGACCACTCGATGATGGACTGGATGCATAAGTTCAAGCCTCTGCCAGATTCAGCTGATCAAGAATTGGCTAGAGAATATTTGGAAAATGAAATGGAGCGAATCAAAAATGTTCGAGAGTTGATTAATGGCTCTTTACAAAAGGCAAAGGAAGAGCTGGAAAAAAAATAGACTTGTCGATGCTTAAGATTCTTTCTTTAAAGCAAACCAAAGAACTTGATCAATTCACTATTGACAAAGAACCGATCGCATCAATTGATTTGATGGAGCGGGCTTGTGCTGCATTTATAGATTGGTTTGTGTTGCATTTTCGACCAGATAAGAAAATAGGAATTGTATGTGGACCGGGTAACAATGGGGGTGACGGTTTGGGTATTGCCAGAATGCTTAAGGAGCTTGGCTATCCGGTCAAGGTTTGGATTGTAAAAGATAATCTTAAGGAATCAGAAGATTTTAAAACCAACCTTAAAAGAATTCAAGGCAAGATTAGTCCGTATGAAATTTCAAAAGAATCAGATCGTGGTTTATTTACGGGCTGTGATGTTTTGCTCGACGCAATCTTTGGTTCTGGCCTTTCCAGACCTACTGATGGAATTTTTGCCCAGGTAATTTCATGTATCAATCAAACTGATGCTATTCGTATAGCTGTTGATATTCCATCCGGGTTGTTTGCCGATTCACCTTCAAGTGGTGAAATTGTTCATGCAGATCATACTGTTACGTTTCAACTTCCAAAGCTTGCCTTTCTTTTCCCTGAAAATCACCAATGGTTTGGCCAGTGGCACTTAGTTGATATAGGATTGAGCAAAGAGTTTATTAAATCTACTCCTGTCTCAAATTATTTTGTTACTGAAAAAAGTATAAAAAAAATAGTCAGACCTCGCGATCAGTTTTCACACAAGGGAACCTACGGACACGCCTTACTCATTGCAGGATCTTACGGCAAAATGGGAGCATGTGTGTTGGCGGCCAAAGCAGCCCTTCGGTCTGGGTTAGGTTTACTTACTACACATATTCCTGTTTGTGGTTATTTTATAATCCAAACTTCCGCTCCGGAGGCTATGGCATCGCTTGATACATCCGACAATTATTTTTCATCGGCTCCTGAGAATCTAAACTACTCTAGCATCGGAATTGGTCCTGGGTTGGGAACGAACTCCGAGACTGTTATCGCTCTTGCTAAAATCTTTAAGAAATTTAAAAAGCCAGTGGTAATTGATGCCGATGCGTTGAACATGCTATCGCTCAATCAAGAACTGCTGCAACTTATTCCTGAAGAAAGCATATTGACACCTCACCCAAAAGAATTCGAGCGAATAGCCGGAAGTTGGAAAAATGATTTTGAAAAACTTGGGTTGCTGAGAAGTTTTTCAATTAAACTCAAATCAATTATCGTTCTCAAAGGGGCCTATACTTCAATTGCTTGCCCTGATGGAAATGTGTTCTTCAACGCTACCGGAAACCCTGGAATGGCTAAGGGAGGTAGTGGCGATGTGCTTACTGGGATTCTCACTGCATTACTAGCCCAGGGATATTCTCCTAAGGATTCCGCCTTGCTGGGGGTTTATCTTCATGGACTTGCTGGCGATCTGGCGGCGAATGAGTTTGGGATGAATTCAATGACCGCATCCGACATAATTGACTGGATTCCAGGTTCCTTCAAGAAATTAATCCGACGCTAACGTGCCGAATAAAGGAAAATTGCAGGTCTTTTAAACTTTTGGCTTACGTTTTGCATCTAAATGATAATTAATGACGTAAACACACTCAAGAAACCTAAATGAAAGCTGTTTTACTCTTTATTGTTGTCTTGATCGCTGGCCAGGTTTGCTATGGCCAGGTGCATGACGAGAGCTTTCACACAGGAGATCCTGTAAAGTCAGCGCAGATATATCCAAACCCTGCCACGGATTACTTAACAATCAAATTTGAATCACCAATTGCTAAGTCATCCAAATTGGCATTTCATTCAATTATTGGAAGTTCCATCGAACTTGAACAAGAAGCTATTGATGATTTTGAGATTCGCGTAAAAGTAAAAGATCTTCCTGTTGGGTATTACATTATTGCTGTTCACGATCCGCAGAACAATTCAAGGGCTATACATAAGTTCTTGAAGAAATAATTCTAATCATTAGTTACGAGCAGGTGTTCAACATCCTGTATCAAATCATCAAACTTTGCATGAGCATTGTTGCATAGTACAATGACTGTTTTGTCGCGATCAATGTATCGTAGAATCTCGGTTTTGTACCCGGGATTGTCGCCTGAGTGATAAACAATTTTACCTAGCACTGAATCTCTTCGAAGCATCCAACCAAATCCATAATTTGAAAACGATCCATCATTAAGTTTTACAGGTGAGAAAATTTCATTCATAGTTTGTGCATTCACTAATCTCTCATCGTGAAGAGCGCGATCCCACTTTAATAAATCAGAAGTTGTTGAACTAATTCGGCCTGGACCTTTTCGGCCTCCAAGCCAGATGGTATAATTAGAAGAAGGAAATGAATCTGCCCGTACATATTTATTTTTTTCACTAACAAAGATGTATCCTAAAGCAAAGTTGGCAATCGAATCTTTTTCTTTTTTTGTTCGGATGTTAGTTGAAGTCATGCCAACAGAATCGAAAATCCTTTCGCGGCAAAGTGCTACAAAATCTTTTCCTGATGCTTTTTCAACAATACTCCCAAGCAGAACATAACCTGTATTACTGTACTCATATTTCTCTCCCGGTTTGAATAATGAAGCTGGGTGAAACTTCTTTAGATAAGAAAGAATATCCTCGTTTGTTGCCACTTTGGATTTATCCCACTTTTCATCCATCAATTGTTGATAATCTGGCAAACCCGAGGTGTGTGTGAGTAAATGTCGAATTGTAATTCCCTTGTAAGGAAGCTCAGGTAAATATTTTTCTACTTGGTCATCGTAATTTAATTTTCCTTCACCTTGAAGCATCGCAATCAGCATTGCGGTAAACTGCTTGGAAACAGAAGCTAATTCGAAAATTGAGGTTGTATCAAGATTTTGTTTTGTTTCAACATTAGTAAAACCAAATGCTTTGTGGTAAACGGGCTTTCCTTTATCGGCAACCAAAACCACTCCACTGAAATCAGGAACAGCAGCAAAAAGTGAGTCAATTTTTAAGGGCAACGTTTTGACTTCAATCTTTTGCTCTTTTCTATTGCAGCTTAATAGAAAAACCGAAATCACGATGAACTTTATGACTGCTTTCATTTACTTTTGATTTTGATTACTTCAATTAAGTTTAAATTCGCTCCAATTGCAAGACGCATCAATCATATTCCAATACTTTAGTGAGCTCACCGAAAAACAGCGCTCCCAATTCTCTCAATTAGGATTTCTTTATCAGGATTGGAATGAAAAGATCAATGTCATATCTCGCAAAGACATTGAAAACATTTACACCAATCATGTTCTTCATTCATTAGGAATTGCTAAAGTGATGTCTTTCAACAAAGGCGCACAGGTGCTAGACGTTGGCACGGGTGGAGGTTTTCCTGGAATTCCTCTGGCTATTCTTTTCCCTGAAACAGAATTTCATCTTGTTGATTCCATCGGTAAAAAAATCACAGTAGTAAAAGAAGTTGCTGCGGCGTTAGGTTTAAAGAATGTAGCGGCCGAACAAATTCGAGCAGAGCAAATAAAAAATAAATACGATTTTATTGTGAGTCGCGCCGTGACCCGGATGAAAGAATTTTACGGATGGGTACACAATAAAATTAAGACTAACTCAACCCATAAGTTAGACAATGGCATTCTCTATTTAAAAGGTGGTGACCTGGACGAAGAACTAAACGAATTAAAAAAGCCTTACAGTCTTTACGAATTACCCAATTACTTTAAAGAGGAATTTTTCGAAACCAAGAAAGTGGTTTACATGCCAATTCACTAAACGTGTTCGCCCGAATAAATTCCGCCGAACGTTGCAGCAAGGCAAAGCACCAAACTCAATACAATATAAATAACAGTGGAGAGGTGAAATCCGTTTTGAATTAAAGTCAGTGTCTCCGCACTGAAAGTGGAAAACGTACTAAAGCCTCCACAAAAACCAACCGTCCAGAATAATCGAGCTGCTGGAGAAATTAATTGCCGGTGATCAGCTACGCCAACGACAAACCCTAACACTAAACAGGCAACAATATTTACTGACAATGTACCAAGTGGGAAATGATGATTGTGCAACGCATTCACCCATTTGCCTAGGAGAAACCGTACGGTACTTCCTGCACCGCCACCAACAAAAACTAAAACGATATCTGAAATGTGTCGCATCGTTTATACATTTTTATGAATCATCTCTTTCATCACTTCAAAAGTATGATTCTTTAATGCAATAGTCTCTGTCATTCCAGTCGTTGAAATTTCAGGTCCAACAACAATTTTTATCAATCCCGGTCGAAGGTTTATAGTGCCGGGTGGCATTAATGGGCCTGCACCAATTACCACCATTGGTAGCAATGGCATTTGCGTATCGATTGCCAATCGAAATGCACCATCCTTAAATGGTTGCAAAACTTCTTTGCTGCGATTCTGAGTTCCCTCAGCAAAAAGCAAAATCGAAATTCCTTCTGCTAAAGTCGCTTTAAGTTTATCCAAACTTTTCTTTCTGCTTTCTCCACTTGAACGATCAACGATTACAGTTGCTCCGCGTGCAATCAACCCAAAGACTGGAATTTTTAAAAGCTCTTTTTTTGCCAACGGTCTGAATTCGCCAGGAATTAATAAACGTAAACCAGGTAAATCCAAAAAGGAGGTGTGGTTGCTAACAAAAATATAGGATTGACCTTTGCGAAAATTTTCTCTGCCATGAAATTCATATCGGATAAACGTGAGCATGCTGAATATCCATGACCAAATCCAAAGAAAACTATAACCAATCCAGCTGAATCGATTGCCGAATAAAAAAGGAAGGGTTAATCCTGGAAGAAAAATCAACATAAAAACAGTGAACACGAGGAACACCCAAAAAATGTAGAGAGCATGAAGTGCGCTGTAAATGATCTTCACGGCAAATATTTAAAACCGCAATATATCAGAAAGTTTTTACAGCGATTTCATGAATTTGATAAGGATGTTTTTTGGCTTGACTTATCTTCTTGACATTGCATTTGCCTGTTGAGCACCTTTTGAATTTTATTGTACATTCACAACATGGATCATACCCAACTAGAAAAACTTTGTCTCAGCCTAAAGGGTACAACAATAGATATTAAGTGGGGAAATGACTTATGTTACTGTATTGGAGACAAAATGTATTGCGTTACCAGTTTGGATAAGCCTATAAAAGTATCCATGAAAGTGCTGGCCGAAGAATTTAGTGAGCTTACCGAGCGAGAAGGAATTATTCCAGCACCCTACATGGCGAGGAACCATTGGATATTCGTTGAAAAGGCAAATGCCTTTACGGCGAAGGAATGGAAGCAATACGTTCAGCAATCGTACGAACTCGTCTTTGCTAAACTACCTAAGAAGACTAGAATGAAAATTGGTTAAATCTTAAAAAAGAATGTGGGTATTACAGGATTCGAACCTGTGACCCCTACCCTGTCAAGGTAGTGCTCTAAACCAGCTGAGCTAAATACCCAAAGCTATAAGAATCAAAAATAGAAAAGGTTTTGTATGAGAGGCAGACAGGATTAAGATTTATTTGACTCGCTGTTCATATAAAAACTCAACGCCCCAGATGGACATTTTTTCACTTGTTCAACAATTTTATCAGTTGTTGATTTTTCAGGAGTAATCCAGGGCAATTCTTTCGGATGAAAAACTTCTCCCAAACCTTTAAAACATATCGCTGAGTGAATACATTTATCTGGTTTCCAAACAATGGTCACTTCACCATTGGAATATTTTTTAGTTATATCCTTCATCTTAATTCCGTTTTGATCTCAATTGGATTAGTCAATGCTTTATGAACCGGGCAAGCATTTGCGATTTGAAGTAAGCGATTACGTTGCTCATCGTCAAGAGCTCCTTCAAAATAAACGTGACGTATGAAGATTGTTGCCTTATCATTTTTTTCGCTTGTTACCTCTACTCTAATTTTTTCTAAAGGCCATTGCTTGCGATCGGCATACATGCGCACAGTAATAGCGGTACACGATGCGAGCGACACCATTAAAAATTCACCAGGACCAGGACCTAAATTTTTTCCGCCAACCTCTTCTGGCTCATCGGCCACCAAGTGGTGCCCATTGGTAATGAGTTCGGTTTTATATCTTTCTTTTCCTATGATCGCGGTAACCACTTTTTAAAAAGTTTGATTCATCACGAATTCATTTTGAGTATGACGCATTCGTGGTGACAACTCACGATCAAGCAAATGCGATGGAAGTTGTTCAGGTTTACCAGGATAACCGATCGCCATCACAACTCCAATATCAAAGTTATCAGGCACATTCAGATTAATTCTTAAAACAGAATGATTGAACCCACCCATTTGATGAACGTTCAATCCAAGCTCAGTTGCTTGCAAAGAAAGAAATGCATTCGCTGCACCTACATCATACTTGGCTGAGTTGTTGAGGTTATCGTTTCTCGAATAATATTTTCGAGCAAGACTTACAATCAACAAGGGTGCTTCCTTCGCCCAGATTTTATTACTTTCATTAAGCGATTCAAAAATTCTATTCCAAAGATCAGGTTGATCGCTGGTGGCATACACATATGCCCACGGTTGCTCGTTTACACTTGAAGGTGCCCAACGAGCCGCTTCAAATAATGATTTAATTTTTTCTTGTTCAATAGGTTTTTGAGCAAAGGCTCGACGGCTTCTCCTGTTTTTTATGATCTCTAAAATATCGGATTCAAATTCGGATGAAACTTCCATAAGGTTGAAATTATTTTAGTGTTATAACACCGGCAAATAAATTCAGTTCAAAGATCGATGATCAGGTCATTGGTACATTCACGTGCCGCTCGGCATGATAGGATGAACGCACTAGTGGGCCGGCTTCCACATATTTCAGTCCGCGCTTTAGGCCTTCTTGTTTATACATCTCAAATATATCCGGGTGAATAAATTCAGCCACTTCCAGATGCATTTTGGTAGGTTGTAGATATTGACCAAGCGTTAGGATCATCAGACCATTGGCGGCTAGATCATCCATCGCTTTAAAA
>DASYTA010000546.1:0-3079 GCA_036002745.1 Cyclobacteriaceae bacterium
GACAACAATCAGGTGAGGCCTCACTTTGAGGTGGAGAAAAAAATAAAAGCAATTGACTACACCAAAGATGATGAAGTCGGCCCTGCAGGTTCAGTTTGGTCTTCGATTGATGATATGAGTAAATGGATGACTTGCATGCTCGATAGTAGCAAGTATTCAGGCGGTCGTTTGTTGAAGCCTGCAACGTGGACGGAAATGTTCAAGCCTGCAGTTCTTGTTCCACCCAATGAATTTTATCCAACCATGCAAATTATTAAGCCCAACTGGACAACCTACGGACTGGGATGGTTTCAACACGATTACAAAGGAAAGAAAATCAATTACCATACCGGAAGTCTCGATGGGCTTACTGCTATTCACGCACAATTACCTGATCAAAAATTGGGAATTTATGTATTTGGAAATTTTGATCACGCCGAAGTACGTCACGCATTGGTATACAAAGCATTTGATGTTTTTGCTTTGGGAGGAAACGCTGATTGGAGCAAAGATTTCTTAACACTATACACGGGCATTCGCGCAAAGAACGAAAAGGAGCAAAAGGATTTTGAAGCCAAACGCGTGCTTAATACTACTCCTTCTTTGTCACTTGCAGACTATGCCGGAAAATATAGTGATCCGCTCTATGGCGATTTAGAAATTACACTAAGCGAAAACAATCTTTTGATTGACGTCAATCATTTTGTGAAGGCATCGTTGCAACATTGGCATTACAACACTTTCCGTGGGCCTTACGAAAAAGATTGGTATGGAAAAGCTCTTGCAAATTTCGAACTTGATGCGAATGGCAAAATTCAGAAAGTCAACTTTGAGGGAATGGATTTCACGAGAGTTACGCAAGTAAAATAATACAACTTATAGTGCGACTGCATCGGTTAATCCTATTTGTTCTGTTACTCGCAACTTCCTGTAACCAACAAGACAGAAGTAATGAAAATGCTATCGACGAATTCATTGAACAAAAAATGCAGGATTCAGGACTGGTTGGTCTCGCTACAGGAATTCTTGTTGACAAAAAACTAGTTTGGGCAAAAGGTTATGGCTTTGCCGATCGGGAGAATGCCGTGCCCTTTACAACAAGCACGATTATGAATATTGCATCTATTACCAAAACCTTTACAGGGGCCTTGGTGATGAAAGCGGTTGAAGAAAATAAAATTTCACTGGACGAGGACATCAACAAATATTTGCCTTTCAAGGTCATTAATCCTTATTTCCCAGAAACAAAGATTACACTGCGTCACTTGGCTACACATACAGCAGGAATAGCGGATCGCTCTCCGGTGTATGATGGTAGCTATTATTATGGAGGCGATTATCCCGATCCATTGGGAGTCTTTCTCAGAGATTACTTTAGTCCTGATGGTAAGTATTACTCCAAAGAAAATTTTTTGAATGCAAGACCAGGATCAAGAAACAGTTACTCCAACATAGGAGCCGGACTCGCTGGATATATTGTCGAAGAAAGTACAGGTAAAAAATTATTCGAATACAGTAAAGAAAACATATTCGCCCCATTAGGGATGAACAATACTTGTTGGCGACTATCAGATGTTAAAGCATCTCTCCATTCAAAATTGTACGATCAGAAGGGTGATAGTATAAAATTAATTCCGTGGTATGGTTTGGCCACTTACCCCGACGGCGGTGTTCGCACATCCGTTAGCGACTTATCGAAGTTCTTAATTTGTCTAGTCAATGAAGGTCAAAGTGATGGAGGGCAGGTATTGAAGAAAGAATCTGTTCAAGAGATGACACGTCCTCAGTTTAACGAATCAAATAAGCCTGACAGTCTTGATTTATCAAAAGGTAACGAAGGAATTTTTTGGTGGATCAGCCAAGATGGTAAAGAAGGTCATGACGGAGGCGATCCCGGTGTAATGACCAATATGTGGTACGACACCAGAAGAAACATCGGAGTGATCATGTTCACCAACACCACACCAAAGAACGGTAGTAAACATTTTATGTCGCTTGATAGTGCTCTTTGGATTTTTGCGCAACATCTGAAAGATAATGCATCTAAATCCAACTAGCCAATCTCAATCACAACATCATCAGAAATTGGGTGACCAACGCAAGTGAGCACATAACCTTCTGCACGTTCGGATTGTGAAAGTCCTTCTTCTTCATCCAATTTCACTTTCCCACTGAGCGCGCGACCGCGACATGCCGTGCAAAGTCCGCTTTGGCAAGAATAAGGTAAATCAATTCCTTGATCGAGGGCAGTCTCCAAAATTGTGCGATTGGGTTCAACGGTAAACTTATACTCTTGACCATCGTAACGCACCGTTACTTCGTGTGCGGTATTTCCAGATACTGTTGCTGCTTTGGACTCCTCTTTCTTGTCTTTATCAATAGTACCAGTAACAAAACTCTCTTTGAAAATTTTTTCTTTCGGAATGTGCAACTCTGTCAATAACGTATCAACATTTTTCATCATACCTTCTGGGCCGCACATGAGATAAGTTGTCTTGTCAAGTCCCCAATCAGGAATGCGCTCGAAAAGTTTTGCCAACATTTCTGTGTTTAGCAATCCTGAATATCCTTGCCAATTCATCGGCGCGTTGTCCAGAATGTGGATTACATGAACGCGGCCTTCATAATTGGTTTGCCATTTGTCCAATTCATTTTTGAAAATGATACTATCGATATCGCGATTGCAATAGATGAGAGAACAAATGCTATCCGGTTCTTGCGTGATGGCACTTTTCAAAATAGAAATCATGGGAGTGATGCCACTACCTCCTGCAAACATTACGAGATGGCGCTTATTCTCTCTCGAAAATTCAGTTGTGAAATTGCCCAATGGTTCAAGTACTCTAATCTTATCACCCTTCTTTACTTGATCAGGAAGCCAGTTGCTCATCAGTCCATTGTCCACCCGTTTTACCATTACGGTCAAGTCGGAATCCAAAAAGGGAGATGAACAAAGTGAATACGACCTGCGCACTTCTTTCCCTTGAAGTGTGGTAATCAATGTCAAAAACTGACCCGACTTGTATATCAATTTTTTTTCGGGCTGCTCGAAATGTAAAGAGATGGAGTCTTTCGTTTCCTGAACAATATCTTTTACAAC
>DASYTA010000547.1:0-5936 GCA_036002745.1 Cyclobacteriaceae bacterium
ATAGCTCGCCACTATTTATTTAATTGAATGTTGAATTTGCCCATGGGCTTGTTCCATGTAGCATGTGCTGGAAAGCGATTGAGTTCTTCATAACCCGCAGCGATGGCTTCGAGCGCGCGATCAGCCGCATGAGGTCCACTCGCCTGGAATGCCATCATGTAGCCTTGGCCGGTAGTGTGCATGGTGGCGTAAGCGATTTCAAAAAAACGTTTCTTTGTTCGTTCTAATGATTCCATCAAAATCCCGGCACGATCTAATAAACTTGTTTTGCGCCAAGGCGTAAATGCTTTTTTAGAATTTTCAATTAAGCTATTAACCGAAAACATGGGATAAGAAACACCCAACGGTTCTTGTGTGTAAGGCGACTCTTCTTGTCCGCCCCAACTTTGTGGACTGGACTGTTTCAACTCTTCAAATTTTTTACCGAGTTGGCTTTTGAATTTAGCCTGACCATCGGCATCGGCAGTTTCACCGTAAACGGCTGGAGCGGGGTGTTCAGGAAATGCTGCATAGAACACTCGTTTATGCAACGCTTCGACTGCTTCCGAAAGAACAGGTTGATGTTTATTAAATAAGTCCATAATATCTAATTGAAAGACTTTAAGATTTGAAATTATTTCTGGCCAAAAACTTTCTTCAGTAAATCAGTAGTGCGTGCTGTAGGATTGGCGCGAATATTTTTTTCTTCATTCGCAATGGTTAAGAACAATCCTTGAATAGCAAGATCTGCGGTATAAGCTTCTAAATCAGGGTTCACTTTTTTTACAAAAGGAATTTTATCGTACGCTGTTGCCAAATCTTTGTAGTGTTTAGTGGCACCAACTTTATCTAACGAAGCCTTGATCACCGGTTTGAATTGTGCGGTGAGTTGAGCGCTCGTGTTTTTTTTCAAATATTGAGTAGCTGCATCAGGTTGGCCTTTGAGAATCGCCATCACATCGGTGATTGTCATTTTCTTGATGGCATCAACAAAAATTGGTTTCGCTTGTTTTGCGGCATCTTCCGCGCCACGGTTCAATGTTAAAATGAATTTATCCACGTCCTGGCCCATGCCGATATCTCGTAAGCTCTTTTCCATTTTTTTAGCATCAGGTGGGAATGGAATTTTGATCAAGGGATTTTTGAAATAACCATCGGCTTGCGAAAGAGCATCGGCTCCTTTAGAGATTCCTTGCGTCAACGCCTCTTTCAAACCATTGCCAACTTCTTCATTGGTCAATCCAAACTGGGCTTGTGTTGATAGTGTAATTGTTAAAAAGCAAAAAATTAATTGAGAATAGATTGTTGATTTTTTCATAAAAATATAATTGAGTACAAATTTAGAAAAGATGACCGATTCACGATTATGACTAAACGACCAAACAATGGTAAGATTGTTGATTTACGCTAACGTACCACGGGTGATCTCAGAAATAGTTTTACATCCAGCCAAAGCCATAGTCAACTCAAAATCAGTAATTGTATTTTGTAAAACTTCTTTCACGCCTTGTTCACCCGCAATAGCCAGTCCATAAACGTATGGTCTGCCCAGGCAAACCGCATTAGCTCCTAAGGCTAATGCTTTAAAAATATCAGCACCACCACGAATGCCACTATCCATCAATACTGGAATCTTTCCTTGCACCGCATCAACAATCGAAGGTAGTGCTTCCAACGTGCTGATACTTCCATCCACTTGCCTGCCTCCATGATTGGATACAATAATACCGTTCATTCCATAGTCTAGTGCTTTTCGTGCATCCTCAGGATGAAGAATTCCTTTGAGTAAAACAGGAAGCTTGGTGATGGTTTTTAAAAATTTTAAATCTTCCCATGTTAATGCTGGATTAGAATAAATGCTTACGAATTTTTGAACAGCTTTAATCGGTCTGCCCGATTTTAATTTTGAAAAGAAATTTCCACCTGGATAATTATTCACCATCTCTACTAATCCGCGAATGGATTGCATTGTAATCTTTCTTTCAGTGGTCTGTGTCGACACAGACCACGCTTCAGGTTCATCCATCAATTTTTGAAAGACAGGATCGGAAGTATATTGTGCTATTCCTTTTCCTTCAAGAAATGGGAGATAAGCCATATCAAGATCGCGTGTGCGCCAACCCAGCACAGTGGTATCGAGGGTAACAACAATAGCTGAGCAGCCGCACTTCTCCGCTCGCTCCACAAAACTTTTCACGAGTTCATTTGATTTACTCCAATATAATTGAAACCAATGCTGACTGTTGCCCATCGCAGCAGCCACTGTTTCCATCGGCTTTGAAGCTTGATTCGAAAAAATATAAGGAATGCCTAATGAAGCAGCAGCCTTGCCTACCGCAAGATCAGCTTCTGGATGAGCCATTTCTAAAACTCCGATGGGGGCCAACAATAGTGGTGATAAAAATTTTTGCCCAAAGAGTTCAACACTGATGTCGCGAACACTCACATCACGCAACATGCGTGGAACAATTTTATATTTTTCGAATGCTGCGCGATTACAGCGAAGCGTACTTTCATTTCCTGCACCACCGGCTATGTATGCGTATGCTTGCGGAGACATCGTTTTTTTTGCAACTTCTTCGAGAGAACTGGTTGAAACAGGCACAGAAGGTAGAATACCGGCAAATCCGTTGAGGTAAATTTCTTTTTGCCGGTCGAGCGAAGGGGATTTCATGTAACAGTTTTAAACAAAGCTTAATCTACAAACAATTTTTGTTCATTATTCTTCTAAGATGTTTGTGTGAAGATTGTCCTTATTGTCTTAATTCATGAATTTGAAAAATGTGGTTAAAGAAATTACAGTGTGAACATCGTGGAAAACAACCATTCGTCTTGAAAAATAACCGACCTTCTAACTATACGCTTAATTTTGAATTAAACACAAACCAATGCCTTTAGCCCCTTTTTCAGGAGCGCTCGGTTATAAACGCGCAGCGCATCTGTTGCATCGTGCGAATGCTGGTGCGACAAAAGAGCAGATCGATTCTCTATCGAGTCTCACTGCAGCACAAGCGGTGGCTTTACTTTTTCAAGAGCCGATACCAGATCCTGTTTTGCCGCTTGACCCTGCTACGAACAAAGAATGGGTAATATCTGGAGTAACGGATGCCAATAGTGGTGATAGTGACTTACAGGATTTTTTTAAAGGATGGTTTATTGGGCAGATGCTAGGCACTGGCATTGATTCTTCAAAAGTGTTGGCTTACACAACACGTGAGAAGATTGTCTTTTTTATGCACACAGTGATCACAGCGATTCAAAGTAAAATCGACAACAGTCGCTCACTGTATTTTCAAAATCAACTTTTCCGATTATTTGCCTTTGATAAAAATCAACCCGCTAAAGTCAACTTTAAAGAGCTGACCAAAAAAGCAACTGTTGATAACGCTATGCTCCGATTGTTGGATGGTGAACTTAATGTTGATGGGAGCCCAAATGAAAATTATGCCCGCGAATTGATGGAATTATTTTCCATTGGCCGAGGCCTTGAAGGTAGCGTACCCGCAATAACTGATCCTGGTGACTATTATTACTATAAGGAAGTAGATGTTCAGCAGGCAGCACGTGTGCTTTCAGGGTGGAAGGTTGACACCGATTTTTTAAACATCGACATCGATACAAAATTACCTAGAGGCATTGTTCGAGGATCAAAAACCAATGCATCTGCGCATGACAACGGATCGAAACAATTTAGCGATCGATTCAATAATACAGTCATTCAACCGAATGCCACACTAGTTAATGGTAGCAATGCCACCGAGGCGAGTGCATTGGATGAAATCAGCCAGCTAATCGAAATGATTTATGCACAACCGGAGACAGCAAAAAATATCTGCCGGAGAATTTATCGCTTCTTTGTTTATCATGATATCACCAGTGATATCGATAATAATATTATCACGCAGATGGCAGCCACCTTCACCAGTAGTGGATTCAAACTGCAGCCTGTATTAGAAGAACTTTTCCAGAGCCAACATTTTTATGATGCAGCTGGAGGAGTTGATGACGATAATTTTGGAGGAGTAATTAAATCGCCGTTGGATTTAGTGACGGGAACAATGCGAATGTTTAGTTTGTCGTTGCCTGACCCAGTGTCTGCAAAGACTTTTTACAACAGCACGGGTGAATTACTTCGTTCGCTTAGTGCCATGGGTATGAATTTTTATGAACCGGGTGATGTGGCAGGATACAATGCGTATCATCAATGGCCTATCTATCAACGAAGTTGGATATCTACCAATTACCTTACGGAGCGCTATGAGTTCATCAATCAGTTGGTTAAGGAAAACCAGGGAATGACAGACTCAATGTCAATTGACCTGATTGGTTTTGTGAAGAATAAATTTTCAAACGCTACTGCTTCGAATGCACGTGATCTGATTGTTGCGTTAGCTCAGTATCTATTGCCGTTGAATGATAACTTAACCTTTACCACAGGAGCGGATACTAACAGCGGACTCACTGCTGCACGTATGAATTATTTTCTCACTGCGTTTTTGTTGACACCACAACTCGATGCAGACCCCGAAGGCATGTGGACGTTCCGCTGGAATGCAAATGGATACGAAATGGAAGTAATGCAGCGACAATTAGAACTCTTGTTTAATGCAATGATGCAGTCACCCGAATACCAACTTTACTAAGATGAAGAGACGAGATTTTGTTAAAAAGATGTCGTTGGCTGCGATTCCATTCACGTTGGGCGGAGTACCCATGAAACTGATGGCCGACAACGCGCTCACACGAATGGCAGCTCAAAGTACCAACGATCGGGTGTTGATTATCTTGCAAATGTTGGGTGGTAACGATGGATTGAATACACTCATCCCTGTTAAGGACTATGATTTATATTATAGTCGCAGAGCAAACATTGCGATACCCGCAAAAAATAGTTCGCGCAAAATGATTACGCTCGACACTACACTCGCGTCCGATGCGCAGGTGGGCTTGCACCCTGACATGATCGGCATGAAAGATCTTTATGACCGAGGCAGAATGGCAATTGTGCAAGGTGTGTCGTATAAAAATAATAATGGTTCGCACTTCCGCGGTCGTGATATTAATTTCATGGGCGGAAGTTTCAATGATTACTTTTCTTCCGGTTGGGTGGGGCGCTATCTAGAACAAGAGTTTGCACCTCTGATATATCCGAATGATTTCCCTAATCCTGATATGCAAGATCCATTGGCCATTGAAATGGGAAGTGAAGTCTCACTCATCTTTCATCAGGCGAATAATATTCCGGTATCAATTTCTATTAATGACCCGGCAGGATTTGCGGCATTGGTCAACGGACTCGAAGGATTCCAGGATCAAGGCATCGACCCGAGAGGATATCCTCCAGCAGCACTTGTCAACTCACCGTACGGAAAAGAATTAAGTTGGATTCTTGGCCTTGAGAAAAAATCCAAGGATTATGCAGAACGACTGTATGAAGTTTATAAAAAATCGCCTGCTTCCTCAGTGACCTATCCTGAGAAATATCCTTACAACGCTCCGGCCGGAAGTTTGCGAAACGAACTTACCCCACAACTTCAATTGATCGCCAGGTTGCTCGATGGAGGAGGTCCTGGCCAGGGCGTGAAGACAAAAGTGTTTCTCATTAAAGTAGGTGGTTTTGATACACATGCATCGCAAGTAGAAAATTATGATCCCACCATGGGTGTGCATGCTGCGTTGATGTATCATATCTCTGCAGCCATGCAAGCATTTCAAGCCGACTTATTCGCTCGTGGATTGGAAAGTCGTGTGTTGACGGTGACCACATCTGAATTTGGAAGACGTATTCATTCCAACGGAAGTTATGGAACTGACCACGGAACTGGAGGACCTGTTTATATTTTTGGTAAAGGTGTGCAGCCCGGCATGGTTGGTAAAGTACCTGACCTTACACAGGATAACGTGGATATGCAATATGACTATCGGCAAGTGTATGCCAATCTTTTAAAGGATTGGAT
>DASYTA010000548.1:0-4203 GCA_036002745.1 Cyclobacteriaceae bacterium
CATGCTGCATTAAATACTTCAGCGTGTTGTGACCCATCTTGCCCAAACCCACTACACAAATCTTGCGAAGGTTTTCCTTCTCCATGATTTTTCTGACTTGCTGAACAACAGCATATGAAACAGAGACTGTTCCATCAGAAAAAGCAGTTGAATTCTTTATCGCCTTTGATATTTGATTAGCGTGATTGACTACGCGCTCAATAAATCCATTTGACTTGCCCGCATCTTTTGACAGTTGAAAAGCCTTGCGTATTTGACTGATGATTTCATAGTCGCCGGGAATCTGGGAATCTAATCCGGACGCCACTGTCAACAAGTGCTTTACAGCTTCGTCTCCCTCTTTTATATATGCATTGGCAGAAATCTCCTCATGCGTTGCTCCACTCAATGATCTCATAAAAGCAAGCAAGACGTATTCACAAGGCGCGAATCCGTAAATCTCAGTGCGGTTGCAAGTGGAGAGGACGAAAAAGTGTTCAAGACAGGCAGAAGACTGGTTATAAGCCTCCTCGTTTTTGGCAGCAGCGATAGAGAATTTGCTGCGATGCTGAGTATCCGTTTTCTGGAAATTCACCCCTACTACGTAAAACTTCTTCACAAAATCTGACTGCTCTGGCTTCATTAAAATACCCATGGAAGGCAAAGATGAATGCATAAATAATAACAAAATACCTTAATCGGGAAAAAAAATACCAAAATATTGACCTTTTCGAAAAACCATTCAATTAACTTCGCCCGCCCATTAAATATCCTGATTAAAGTCACCTCAAGTCATGATATTTCTGGGCCAACGCACCCTGTTTTTAGAGTAGAAAAGAACCTTTCTAGTTACATGAAAAATACCGGACTTATTTTGGTCAATCTTGGATCGCCTAACAGTTATGAAGTAAAGGATGTACGCACTTACCTCCGCCAATTCCTCATGGATGGCCGCGTGATTGATGCTCCTTACCTGATTCGGAAAATGATCGTGGAAGGATTTATCCTTCCGTTTCGTCCAAAAAAATCAGCCGAAGCGTATCAGTCGGTATGGATGAAAGAAGGTTCTCCCTTAAAAGTCTTTACTGAAAACTTCAGACAAGCACTTAAACCGATGGTGAACTTGCCATTGTCTGTAGCGATGCGTTACGGAAATCCAACTCCAGAAAATGCCTTGCAAGAGTTGGAAGCTCAAAATCCAAACCTGGAAGAAATTTTGATTGCTCCTTTGTATCCACACTACGCGATGTCATCTTACGAAACTGCGTACTTGTATGTGTTGGAGAAAATAAAGAAGCAGAGACCGCAATTAAAGTTTAAAATTCTTCAGCCATTCTATGACGAGCAAGCTTATATTAATTCACTGAGCGAGTCAATTGCACCTTATTTAGAAAAGCCTTATGACCATCTTCTTTTCAGTTATCATGGTTTGCCGGTTCGTCATTTGAAAAAATCTGATCCAACAAAAAAGCATTGCTATTTGGTAGACGATTGCTGCGATGTGAAGTCACCGGCTTGGGATTTTTGTTACAAACATCAGGTCATTCAAACAACAAAGTTGGTAGCAAGTCAATTAAAAATTCCGGCTCACAAATTCAGTTATTCATTTCAATCCCGATTAGGGAGTGATCAGTGGATCAAGCCTTATACCGATGAACAGTTCACAAAATTTCCATCACAGGGAATAAAAAATTTACTGGTGATCTGTCCGGCATTTGTTTCCGATTGTTTAGAGACATTAGAAGAAATCGCCATTCGCGGAAAGGAAAGTTTCATACAAGCAGGTGGAGAATCATTTACTGCGATTCCTTGTTTGAACACTAATTTGAAGTGGGTAGAAACATTTGCGGCATACACTAATCAAGCTGAAGCCGCTAACAAGAATTTGTGGAAACCAGAAACAGCATGAAAAGCATCATTGAAAATACAGAGCTAAAAACTTTTCCTAAAGAAGAGATCAAAGTACTTTTTGAAAAGGAAGATTTGTCACTTGCTGTTGCCGAGAATACAAGCAATCATAATACCGCGGTTGATAGTGCACTCAAACAAGGAATCATTCATTTCTATTTCTGCCTGGAAGGAAGTGCCGTGTTTGCATTCGGTCCGCACTACAGCAGGGAAATAACACATCACAAAAATTATTTTTTCTACAATCCGGAGAAGACCATCAACTTTCAACTTCAATTAACACCACAAACCAAAATGGTTTTCATGACCATTTCCTTGGAGAGTCTTCACAAACTTTTTGTTCACGATGCGTTGCCGTTACTAAAACCAGAGAATGTCAATCGCAAGTTTTACGATGAGCGCGAAATTCCATCCTACTTACTCGTTGTACTCAATCAGCTTTTCACAGCCAAACTGAGTGAGAGTGCTGCTAAACTTTATTTTCAAGCTAAAGCATTTGAACTACTCAGTCTCTATTTTTCATATAAAGAACCAAACACAGAAAGCTGTCCCTTTCTCAACGATCAGGAAACGGTAAGAAAAATTAAAAACGCCAAAGAGCATTTATTAAAAAATGTAGATGCTCCGCCAAGCATGAAGGAGCTGGCAAAAATTGCAGGCCTTAATGAACATCAATTGAAAGCTGGCTTCAAAGAAATTTATGGTAATTCGGTTTTTGCATTTCTGTTAGAACATAAACTCGATCACGCCCGCGTGCTTCTCGATACGATGAAATACCAGGTGAATGAAGTTGCCTTTCAAATCGGTTACACTAATCCAAGTCATTTCATTGCTGCCTTCAAAAAGAAATTTGGAGTAACGCCAAAGAAATATTTAATGAGCAAAAGTTAAATGGATTTCACCTCACCCGAATATTTTATGGAAGAAGCTTTGAAAGAAGCTCGCAAGGCTTTCGACAAAGGCGAGGTGCCGGTTGGTGCTGTTGTGGTTTGTCAAAATAAAATTATTGCTCGAGCCCACAATCAAACGGAACAACTCACCGATGCTACCGCTCATGCCGAGATGCTTGCTATTACGGCCGCTGCCAATGGACTTGGCTCAAAATATTTAAATGAATGCACAATCTATGTCACCCTTGAGCCATGCGTGATGTGTGCTGGTGCATTGCACTGGGTGCAACTTCAAAAATTAGTATATGGTGCTGACGATATACAGCGTGGTTTCTCGCTGGTAAAAACTCCTTTACTTCATCCTAAAACAGAAATTGTAATGGGTATAAAAAAAGATCCTTCCAAAGAGTTGATTGATACTTTCTTCAGAAGGATCCGTGAATAATTAAATCCGGCTTAAACTTTCTCTTTCTTCTTTTTAGCCTCTTTCTTCAAACTGTCTTCTACTCTCTTTCCGCTCTTGTGCTCACCTAATACGATCACGTCTTTAGTGGTTTCATATTGGCGGGCAGCCTGCATCATTGCTTCATAGCTGTCGCGAATAAGGATGAGGCCAGATTTGGCGCCTTTGTTGCGCACTTCAATGTACCAGCCGTCTTTCTTCTTTTTCGGTAAAATCGGAGGTCTTCCCATAATTTTGTTATTTTTTGTGGCTTTTTAGCCTGTTTTGATAAGCAACCGCAAAGGTACAATTTTTGTTCCAAAAATCCTGAGCCAATTTTAAGATTATCAATGGTTTGGCGGAGTCAGACCGGATTTTTTGACCAAGGTCTTCGGGGCAACATTACACCATGCTGAAGTCAATGATTCAGTAAAAACAGATTCCTTGGCTTTGTTCAAATCGATATAAGTCCATCCGTATTTTCCCCAAGCGCCCTTCACGGGAAAAAGGAATGTGTATTCTGCGCAATAAAACTTCTGATCTTCTGGTGATAACTTCAACACCGCTCTTTTTTCATCCAACCAAAGCGTGGCGAATATTTTCTTCTTCACCCGGTACGCAGGTTTTCCAAAATGATCATACTCTTCCGCTTCGGGTAATTTCAGGCAATAATTTCTTGCTGTTTCCAAGTCGACCATCACTAAAGGTAAAGTTTTTTAATGGCAGAATTTTTGATCAGCGGATGGCAACTACTCATTAAAAAAAGTAACTTTCAATTCTTGAAATCAATAAACTAAAAATACTATGAAACTCTCCAGAAGGTCTTTTATAAAATCATCCGGACTTGCCATAGCAAGTGCGTCAATTGCTAGCCCACTATTTTCATTCGCAAAAAGCAAAGGAGTACTCGGCATACAACTTTATAGTGTTCGCGAAGACATGGGCAAGGATCCCCTTGGAACGTTGAAACAAATTGCAGCTATT
>DASYTA010000549.1:0-9561 GCA_036002745.1 Cyclobacteriaceae bacterium
GTTTAAAATTTTAGTGAATTGAAAGAGATCAGCAGCTCAGGATTATACAATCCTTCATTCGAAAAAGACTCTTGTGGCGTAGGTTTTGTCGCTAACATCAAGGGAAGAAAGTCACATCAAATTGTTTCTGATGCACTTACTATGTTGGAACGCATGGCACACCGCGGTGCTTGTGGTTGCGAACCCAACACTGGTGATGGCGCCGGCATCCTTATACAAGTGCCTCACGAATTTTTTAATAGTGAGTGCAGCAAGCTTGGATTTAAGTTACCTGCCTTTGGTCAATACGGAGTTGGACTTGTGTTTTTCCCGCGCGATCCTAAAGTGCGCGAAGAATGCAGAACGGTGTTGAATCGCCAAATCAAGAAAATGAAGATGTCGTTGTTAGGTTATCGCAAGGTTCCCACACAACATTCTGATCTTGGTGAAACAGCTTTGGCTTCGGAGCCAGTGATGGAGCAGGTGTTCATTAAACGCATTGATAGCGGAACTGATCCGGAAGATTTTGAACGCAAACTTTTTATCCTTAGAAAATATTCAACGCATATCATCACCGAAAGTGTGAAGGGCGTTGACAATCAATTTTATTTTTCATCACTCTCTTATAAAACAATCGCCTACAAAGGCATGCTCACTTCAGGTCAAGTGAGATTCTACTTTGCCGATCTTGAGCACGAAGAAGTCGTCTCGGCATTGGCAGTAATTCACTCACGTTTTTCTACCAACACATTTCCTTCATGGCGATTGGCACAACCGTTCCGATTCATTGCGCACAATGGCGAGATCAATACGGTTCAGGGAAATATCAATTGGCTAAAATCCAAGGAAGCTTTTTTTGCTTCGCCTTATTTTACTCAGGAAGAAATCAACATGATTCTTCCGATCTGTAATCCAAAGCAATCAGATTCTTCTAATCTCGATAATACGATCGAGTTGCTAGTGCACGCTGGTCGCTCACTTCCTCACGTGATGATGATGCTCATTCCTGAAGCTTGGGATGGCAATGAGAACATGAGCCAGGAGAAGAAAGATTTTTACGAGTATCACGCCAACTTAATGGAACCGTGGGATGGACCAGCCTCCATCACTTTTACCGACGGAAAAATTGTTGGAGCAACATTAGATCGCAACGGACTTCGTCCGTCTCGCTTTGTAGTAACGGATGACGATACCGTGATCATGGCGAGTGAAGTAGGTGTGTTGGATGTTGATCAATCCAAAGTTGTCACCAAAGGTCGCCTGCAGCCGGGTAAAATGTTTGTGGTGGATTTGGAACAAGGTCGCATCATCAGCGATGATGAATTGAAAAAGAATATTTGTACGCTCAAGCCCTACGGAAAGTGGGTGAAGGAGAACAAAGTGAAGTTGAGCGACCTACCTGAGCCTGGTGGAAGCTTCCACAAATATGATCCTGTAACTTTCTTGAAAAGACAGATTTCGTTTGGTTATACCACTGAAGATTTGCGGGTGATCCTTGCACAGATGTGCGAGACAGGCAAAGAAGCGCTTGGCTCTATGGGAAGTGATATTCCTCTTGCTGTGTTATCAAAACAAGCACAACATTTATCAAGCTACTTCAAGCAACTTTTTGCGCAGGTAACTAATCCTCCGATCGATTCTATTCGCGAGCGATTGGTAATGTCATTATCAACACATGTAGGTGGTTCACTCAATTTGTTGGAAGAGTCACCTGAGCATTGCATCACACTTGAATTGCCAACACCAGTTCTATCTAACGCTGAGTTAGAAAAAATCCGTTACATCGATCACCGCCATTTACAGACCAAAACGATCTACACGTATTTCAAAGCGGATGAAGAACCAGGCTCGCTGGAGAAAGGATTGAACCGAGTTTGTCAATATGTTACAGATGCAATTGAAGATGGGTTCACTATTATAATACTATCTGATAGAAGTTTTGACAGTGGACATGCGCAGATTCCATCGTTGTTGGCGGTTGCGGCAGTTCACCATGATTTAATTCGCAAAGGTCTTCGCGGAAAAATTGGATTATTAGTGGAAGCGGGTGACGTTTGGGAAACCCATCACTTCGCTACATTGATTGGCTACGGTGCATCAGGTGTGAATCCTTATTTGGTTTATCAAACTATTCACGACATGAAGAAGAGAAATCTCTTCACTGAAAGTTTGACCGAAGAAAAAGCAATCTATAATTATAAGAAAGCAGTGGGTGGTGAATTGCTCAAGATCATGAGCAAGATGGGTATCAGCACATTGCAATCGTACCATGGTGCTCAGATTTTTGAAGCACTTGGTATTAGCAAAGAAGTGGTGGATGCTTATTTCACAGGAACAGTTTCTCGTATTGGCGGCCTCACGATGGACGACATTGCGCGTGAATCGATTGCTAAGCACCAATTGGCGTTTCCTAAAACAGCTAATAACTCTCCTCGATTAGAAGTTGGTGGAGTTTATCAATGGAAGCAGCGCGGCGAAGCTCACTTGTTCAATCCGCAAACCATTCACTTGCTTCAGCATTCTACAAAGACAAAAGACTATTCACTGTTTAAGAAATATTCTTCTTTGATCAATGAGCAAAGTGAAAAATCAATCACACTGCGAAGCTTGTTGAAATTCAAAAAAGGAAAATCAATTCCGATTGAAGAAGTAGAACCGGCTGAGAGCATCTTCAAGCGTTTTGCTACGGGTGCAATGTCGTTCGGATCAATCTCTCACGAAGCGCACAGCACGCTCGCGATTGCGATGAATCGGATTGGAGGAAAAAGTAATTGCGGTGAAGGGGGTGAGGATGAAATTCGTTTCAAGAGAAAAGAGAATGGAGATTGGGAAAATTCAGCCATAAAGCAAGTTGCATCAGGCCGATTTGGTGTAACAAGTTATTATCTCACGAACGCGAAAGAGCTGCAGATAAAAATGGCACAAGGCGCAAAGCCTGGTGAAGGCGGTCAGCTTCCTGGTCATAAAGTAGATGAATGGATCGGCAAAGTTCGTCATGCTACTCCAGGTGTTGGATTGATTTCTCCCCCACCACATCACGATATTTATTCGATTGAAGATTTAGCTCAGCTTATTTTTGATTTGAAAAACGCTAACCGCGAAGCACGAATCAGTGTGAAGCTCGTGTCAGAAGCTGGTGTTGGCACAATTGCTTCTGGTGTAGCCAAAGCTCACGCTGATGTGATTTTAATTGCGGGTCATGATGGAGGAACAGGTGCCTCTCCGCTAAGTTCAATTCGTCATGCAGGGTTGCCTTGGGAACTCGGTCTTGCCGAAGCCCATCAAACATTGGTAAGAAATAAACTTCGCGGTCGTGTAGTGCTGCAGACTGACGGTCAGATTAGAACGGGTCGCGACTTGGCAGTTGCAGCATTGTTAGGTGCTGAAGAATGGGGCGTTGCAACAGCGGCTTTAGTTACTACAGGTTGTATCATGATGCGCAAGTGTCATTTGAATACTTGTCCTGTGGGAGTAGCAACTCAAAATAAAGAATTGCGTGCACTCTTCACTGGCAAGCCGGAGTATGTAGTCAACCTATTCACATTCTTGGCGGAAGAACTTCGCGAGATCATGGCTGAATTAGGATTCAGGACTGTAAATGAAATGGTTGGTCAAGCCGACCGATTGGAGTTGAACAATGATCAAGATCATTGGAAGCTTAATAACATTGATCTCTCTCGTGTACTTTATAAAGAGCCGATGAGTTTGGAAGTGGCCTTGTTCAAACAAGAAGAACAAGATCACGGAATTGAAAATGTTCTTGACAAAAAATTGATTCAATTAGCTGCGCCTGCATTGAAAGATGTAGAACCGGTACGCGGCGAATTTAAAATTACCAATCAGGATCGCAGCGTGGGCGCTATGCTCTCCAACGAGATTTCAAAAATCTTCTTAGGCCCTGGATTACCAAAAGATTCCGTCCACGTGAAGTTCAATGGTACAGCTGGTCAGAGCTTTGGAGCATTCACAACAGGAGGAGTGACATTTGAATTGGAGGGAGATGCTAATGATTATTTTGGGAAGGGACTATCAGGAGGGAAATTGATTTTGTATCCTGAAAAGAAAATCACTTTTAATCCATCAAAGAATATCATCGTAGGTAACGTTGCCTTTTTTGGTGCAACATCGGGGGAGGCATTCATTCGTGGAATGGCTGGCGAACGATTCGCTGTGCGAAATAGCGGTGTAAAAGTTATTGTAGAAGGTGTGGGTGATCATGGTTGTGAATACATGACAGGCGGAACAGTAGTAGTTCTTGGCGATACCGGTAGAAATTTTGCAGCCGGCATGAGCGGAGGTGTCGCCTACGTATGGGATGTGAACAAAACATTTGCAAAGAATTGCAACATGGAGATGGTGGTGTTCGATCCATTGGACGGAGAGGACGAAGAACTTCTGCAAACCATGATTAAAAATCACCAGAAATTAACTGGTAGCGAATTAGCAGCTCATGTTCTAAGCTATTGGCCAAATGCTTTCAAACAATTTATTAAAGTGATGCCAGTGGATTACAAAGCTGTTTTGGAAAAGAGAAAAGCAGCGCAGCTGGTTTCTTAAGTTTGAATTGGCATCTCAAAGGATCGCGATTTTTGCACTTCTAAAAAAATCGATTACCTTTGCATTACTTCTTAAAGAAAAGTTTTAGAGGGGACCGCAAGTCCCCTCTTTGTTTCTATGGATTTGAAAGAAAAAATAAGGGATTTGGCTGAAAAAAGCCTCGCAAACCCAGCCCATTTTTTGGTGGACGTGGTGGTTTCGAAGCATAAACCCTGGAAGTTTACCGTGATCGTAGATGGCGATCAGGGAATTACCATAGATGATTGTGCTGCAGTAAGTAGAGCGCTAAATGAATCACTAGAAAGTGAGATTTCGGATCCCTATACTTTGGAAGTAACAACTCCAGGACTTGATCATCCGCTGAAGCTAAATCGACAGTATAAAAAGAATGTTGGTCGAGGAATGAAAGTGGTGAGAAAAGATAAAAGCATTATTACTGGGAGTTTGAAACAGACAGAAGAAGAAAAGATTGTGATAGAAACAGAGATTGGACCTGGAAAGAAATCAGAACTAAAAATTATCGAAATACCTTTTACAGAAATTGAAAAAGCATTTGTAACCGTATCTTTTAAATAGACAGAACTATGGACGCATCAACTTTAATTGAATCGTTTGCTGACTTCGCGAAGCAGAAGAACATCGACCGGCCTACTATGATCAGGATTTTGGAAGACGTTTTCCGCAATATGATTCGCAAAAAATATGTGCAAGATGACAACTTTGACATCATCGTGAATGCTGACAAAGGAGATTTGGAAATCTGGCGCTTCCGCGAAATCGTAGACGATGAATCGGAAGATATTTGGGATCACGATAAGATCAGTTTAACGGATGCCCAAAAGATTGAACCTGATTTTGAAGTAGGCGAAGAAGTTGCTGAAGAAATTCACTTGGAAGATTTCGGCCGCAGAGCGGTAACTACTGCTCGTCAAGCCTTGATGCAAAAAGTAAAAGACTTAGAAAAAGATATCCTCTATCAAAAATATAAAGACATCGTTGGTGAGATCATCAGCGGTGAAGTTTATCAGGTATTAAGCCGTGAAGTGCTTTTAACTGATGCAGAAGGAAACGAAATCTCCATTCCACGTGGCGAACAAATTCCGAAAGACCGTTATCGCAAAGGAGAAACTGTTCGTTCCATCGTTCATAAAGTGGATATGGTGAATGGTAGTCCTAAAATTATTTTGTCACGGACGTCTCCGGTTTTCCTTGAACGTTTGTTCGAACAGGAAGTACCAGAAGTATATGACGGGTTGATCACCATTAAGAAAGTAGTTCGTGAACCAGGCGAGCGTGCGAAAGTTGCCGTTGAATCTTATGACGATCGCATCGACCCAGTAGGTGCGTGCGTGGGTATGAAAGGATCACGAATTCATGCTATCGTGCGTGAATTGCAGAACGAGAATATCGATGTAATCAATTACACCGAGAACATGGAATTGTATATTCAGCGCGCACTGAGCCCTGCAAAAATCGTAAGCATTAAAATCGATAAGGACAGCGGTCGTGTGGCAGTGTTCTTGAAACCTGATCAGGTTTCTTTAGCGATCGGTAAGGGTGGCTTGAACATTAAGTTGGCCAGCCGCTTGGTAGGAATGGAGATCGATGTATTCCGCGAAACGGATGGTGCAGCGCAGGAGGAAGATGTTGATTTAGAAGAATTTACTGATGAGTTGGAAAGCTGGGTGGTTGATGAACTCAAGCGCATTGGACTTGACACTGCAAAAAGCGTATTGGCTCTTAACAAGGAAGAGTTGGTGCGTAGAACCGATCTTGAAGAAGAAACTATTGAACAGATTTTAACTGTTCTGAAGAAGGAGTTTGAAGTAAATTAATCGTCTAAGAACAGGTTTTACAGAAGGATAAACACTTAAATCAATAAAAATACCAGATATTTGAGCATGGCAGAAGATAAGGGCATACGATTAGGACAAGCATCACGCAAACTCAACGTTGGCCATAATACTATTTTGGATTTTTTAGCCAAGAAGGGTATTAAGATTGAAAATAATCCCAACGCGAAGTTGACGGCTGATCAGTTCGCTATGTTGGCTAAAGAATATGCTTCTTCTGCGTCTGAGAAACTAGAAGCATCTGGTCTTACTATTGGACAAAAGCATGTAGAAACACCAGTTGTAAAAGTTGAGCCGGAAGTTCATCGCAAAAAAGCGGATGAAGAAGAGAGCATGCTCATCAAAAATCTGGGCTCTAAAGAAATCATCAAACACAAAGAAGAAGCGAAGCCCGATAAGGTTGAAATTGAAAAACCAAAATTAGAAGGCTTTAAAGTTCTTGGTAAAGTTGATCTCGAGAAGAAGAAGGCGAAGGAACCGGAAGTTGAAGTAAAAGCGGAGGTTAGCGCCCCCGAAGAAGTTAAAAAAGCAGAGCCTGAAAAAGTAGTTGAACCAGAGCTTGAATTAATTAAAGCGAAAGCTGGCAAACTTCAAGGACTGAAAGTTGTAGATAAAATTGATTTGCCTGTTGCGTCTTCAGACCCAGCGAAAAGTGCTGCTGCTCAACATCAAAAGCGACCTCGGAAGCGTATTCCCAATTTTAACGAAGGCAAAGGTCCTAGACCTTCTGGCGGTGGTGGTGGAGGTCCTAAATCCAAGCCAGCACCACGTGTTCAGAAAGTTGAGCCTACCGATAAAGAAATTCAGGATCAGATTCGCGCAACACTTGCAAAACTGAGTGGTGGACAAAAGAAATTTACCGGCGCTAAATACCGAAAGGAAAAAAGGCAAGCCGTTTCTGATGCGGAAGAAGAGCGCTTGCAACAAGAGCAAGAGCAGTCTAAGACACTGAAAGTAACAGAGTTTATTTCCGCCAATGACTTGGCATCGCTGATGAATGTTTCAGTGAATGATGTAATCTCTACTTGTATGGGTTTGGGTATGTTCGTTTCGATCAACCAGCGTTTGGATGCTGAAGCCATTACGGTGATTGCCGATGAATTTGGTTTCGAGGTTCAGTTTACAACAACTACCGAAGAAGAATCTGAGGCAGAAGAAGAACAAGAGGTAGAAGAAAATTTAAAACCCCGTGCTCCGATTGTTACTATCATGGGTCACGTGGATCATGGAAAAACTTCCTTGCTGGATTATATCCGTAAAGCAAAAGTTGTGGCATCTGAAGCCGGTGGTATCACGCAGCACATTGGTGCTTACGATGTAACAACACAAAGTGGTCAGAAGATTGCGTTCCTTGATACACCTGGTCACGAAGCGTTTACAGCTATGCGTGCCCGTGGAGCTAAACTTACAGACATTGCGATTATCGTAGTGGCAGCCGATGACGATGTGATGCCTCAAACAAAAGAAGCGATCAACCACGCTCAGGTAGCAGGTGTGCCATTGGTTTTTGCGATCAATAAAATTGATAAGCCAGGAGCGAATCCTGAAAAAGTAAAAGAGTCACTTTCCAAATTAAATATTTTGGTGGAAGACTGGGGCGGTAAATACCAAAGCCAGGCAATCTCAGCAAAGACTGGGCAAGGTATCAACGAGCTTCTTGAAAAAGTCTTATTGGAAGCAGAGTTGCTTAATCTAAGAGCAAATCCTGATAAAACTGCTGTTGGCTCAATCATTGAAGCAGAGTTGGATAAAGGTCGTGGTTATGTCACTACGTTGATGGTGCAGTCAGGTACCATGAAGGTTGGAGATATTATGGTTGCTGGTTCGAATTATGGTCGTGTGAAAGCGATGTTCGATGATACAGGCAAGCGTGTAAATGAAGCTGGCCCTTCAACCCCTGTTCAGGTTTTAGGTTTGGATGGTGCTCCTCAGGCTGGTGAAAAATTCCAGGTGATGGAAACTGATCGCGAAGCTCGTGAAGTTGCCAACAAACGCAGTCAGATTTTACGCGAACAAAGCATCCGCACTAAGAAACATATTACGCTTGATGAAATCGGAAGACGTCTTGCGATCGGTTCATTCAAACAATTGAATGTAATTGTGAAAGGTGACGTGGACGGTTCTATTGAAGCCCTTTCCGATTCGTTGTTGAAACTTTCAACTGAGAAAGTTGCGGTAAGTATTATTCATAAGGCCGTTGGTCAGATTTCAGAATCCGATGTGTTATTAGCTTCTGCTTCCGATGCGATCATTGTTGGCTTCCAGGTTCGTCCTTCCGCGTCGGCCAGAAGAATTGCTGACGCAGAAGAAATTGAAATTCGTTTGTACTCCATCATTTACGATGCGATCAACGAAGTGAAGGCCGCGATGGAAGGAATGCTTGAGAAAGAGATGGAGGAGGTGATTGTTGGTAATGCAGAGATCCGCGATGTGTTCAAAATTTCTAAAGTAGGAACAATTGCCGGCACGATGGTTACCGATGGTTATATCAAGCGCAGTAATCCGATCCGTCTTATCCGTGATGGTATTGTGGTATACGCAGGTAAACTGAATTCATTGAAACGCTTCAAAGACGATGCGAGCGAAGTGAAATCTGGTTTCGACTGCGGTATGGGCATCGAAGGATTTAATAATATGGAGGTGGGAGATGTGATCGAAAGCTACGAGATGAAAGAAGTGAAGCGATCACTGTAATCAAGCCTTGAAAAAACAAAAAGCCGATCCTTAGATCGGCTTTTTTGCTTTGTATAAGTACCGTGAAATTATTTATTCACCACAAGTGTGTTCGCAATCATATCATGCAAGGCTTGCTTCTTTTCAGTAAAGCCAGCCATAATGTATCCGATCCACAAAATCATACTTGAAATAATTTTGCAGATATTCCTAACAAATGCTTTAGAGAAGTCTAGCTTATTTCCACTCGTGTCTGTAACAATAATACCTAAGGCAAGTTTCCCCACTGAGGCTTGATATTTAGAAGACTCCATGAAGGCATTGTATAAAATCCAGATGGCACCAGAAATGACGGCTGAAATCCCAACCATCGCCATAATGGTTCCAATTATAGGGAGAGCTGTAGATGGGTCATCAGAATCGAGAGATTGCATTTCTGAAGCTACACCTATACCCATGGATAGTAAAATTGGTGCGATAAGAATCCACCTGATACATC
>DASYTA010000550.1:0-4261 GCA_036002745.1 Cyclobacteriaceae bacterium
TACGATATCTACACTCATTGGAAACCATCGGCACAATTCATCAAAGGGAGGAAGTTACTTTGAACGGTCCCAATTCTCTTACGCTATAGAGCGACCAGGAATAATATTGCTTGATGAGGTTAGCCGCGCTAACACTACTTCCAACAATATTCTTTTTCCTGTCCTGGATAAACGCCGGACGCTTACCCTTGACATTGCCATGGGAGAAGAACAGAAAATAAAAGTCAATGACGGAGTTTGCTTTGTGGCGACCGCCAACATAGGTTCTGAATACACGGGTACTACTTCACTGGATCCCGCTTTCACAGGACGGTTCCGGGTTGTCACTATCGACTATATGCCAGATGATGCAGAAATTAAAATATTGAAACTCCGCAAAGCCTGCGATAATAAAGAAGGTGAAATCATTGTTAAAGTTGCTAATCACTTGAGACAGCTTAATAGAGAGGGAGAACTGTCCACGGCTGTCTCAGTTCGTAATACGCTCGATGCTGCAGAAATGGTCAGCGGTGGTTTATCTCTTAACCACTCCCTTGAACTTGCTTTCCTGCCTGTTTATATGCGCGAAGAAAGGGAAGCTGTTCTCGATGTTCTTTCGAGTTTTTAACCGTCAGGTTGGGTAGGTACCTATTAAGACATAATTCAAAATCTCTAATCATTACACGATGGAAAAAACGCAAGAACAAAATAAATGGGCTGACCAAGTGGTTAGCCTCCGCAAACAACTCTTTCAACGAATCAGAGAGATCCTTAATGAGAAGGTAAATAAGGAGCACGTTCTCATTTCACCCGAAGATTTAATGGAACAGGACATTATTGATCTCCCTGAGTTCGACTTTTGGTTTAGCCATGGAGGAAGTGAAGTCTGCCATGTCACCAAGATTTCCATCCATGATGAAAAACTAATTTTTGAGGGAACCTCCACAGAATCTTACTGCCAGCGAACGAATGACTCAGAGTTTTGTATCTCCACAGATAGCCTTTCTCAACTCTGTGATGTTTTAGAGCAAAGCCTTAATTGACATGAGTTCCTATACGGAGAAAATTGAACAGTGGATTGCGTCAAGGTATGTAGCCCCTCAAAAAAAATCGGCTTCGCGCCTAGCCACCCTCATTCCTAAAAAAATCAGCTTGCCAAACTTGCTAAAGAAATCCCTTCAGCTATGTCGCCAGCGAGTTGTGAATATGGCCGGATCCGGATATCGAGTTGGCTTTCATCCCAATGAATCTTTTACAGACGGAAAGGAGGTTTTGATATCCACTGATGTAATGGATTACAAGAAGTATCAGCCATTACAGAAAGTTAACGTAACACTTGGGCTCTCCACTCATGAGACCGCTCATCTTCTTTACACAGATTTCACCATACCAAAAAAGAGTGCCTTCCACCACACGATAAGAAATATAATTGAGGATGAGAGGATCGAATCGCTAGCATCCGATCGCTGGCCGGGGTACGGCGAAAACCTCACACAGGCAAAACAGTACTACTTCGATCAATCATACATAACAAAGTCATTCAAGAATGAAAAAGAAGAACAATTCGACTGCTTTTTCAAGCTAGTCAGATATCCCAAATATTTACAGGAGGCATTAGTAGTAAAGCATCAAGAAATCCTTGAAAGGATCATTGACATCTTAACTCCCTTTCCCATTACGTTTTTAGAGGTTGATGACTCAGCATTTGAAATTGCAAAATTATTTGGCACCGCTATCGAAGAGGAGAAGAAAGATGATTCTGGTAAACCGAGTAGTCCAAACACTTCGCAGGAAGAAATAGAAAATATTTTGGAAGGTATCGCTGATAAAATGGTTGATCTAATCAGTTGTCATGAATCAAAGAAATGCAATCCATGTGAGAATATTGACCATCCAGCTGTTGAAGTTGTCCTTAATAACTATGGTGTATACGTTGATGAAACTGGCACCTTGTTTATCAACGCGGGACAAGATGACGGTAACTTTCAGTTAATGAGGTCGACCGTTGCAGCCCAGTCCCGCGTTCTCGCCAACTTATTAAAACAGGATAATACTCCTAAGAGGATCCTAAACCAAAACTTACTTCATGGTATGCTCGATACAACCAAACTGGTTGATGCCTTTCTTGGCGTAGAGAATGTATATCAAAACCACGAGGAAATTATTGTCAATGGAGTCAAGATAGTTTTATTAATAGATGAAAGCGGATCGATGGAAACTGACAAGAAAATCCTTGACGCTGCCAGGTCCGCAATACTCTTGAATGAGGGGGTTAAGAACGTACCAAAATCCGAAATGTTCATTTACGGTTTCACTTCCGACCATGAAGGAGTTGATAACTATATCACCATCTATCATGAACCCGGTCTAGATCGTACCCGCGCTCTTGGTTCTATTAAGGCAAAATCATCCAACCGTGACGGCGTATGCATTTATGACGTTGCTTGCAGAGTCAGAAGATTCTCATGTGATCCAATGCTTTATTTCATTATCAGTGATGGCAGTCCATCCGCTAATTCCTACCACAATGCTATCGAACATACCCGGGAGATGGTGTTGAAAGTGAAACGCATGGGATTCCGCCCAATCCAAATCGGGATAGGAACAAATGCCAAAATACAGGCGCAGATGTTTGATGAGTTCGTCACTTTCTCCGACAGCAAATCTTTGGTAACTGATATCGGAAAACTGCTTAGGAGAGTCAACATCAAGTCCCGCATGAGAATGGCTTCTTAGTAAACCAATTCTAGGGGTTGGGGGATGCTTAAAAGTTAACGACAGGAATTATCCATTAGTACAAGACCAAGATGACAGAAACCACAACAGAAGAAAAATTAAAAAACCAAACAAGTTCACTTCCTGTGACACTATGCTTTGATATTCGTTTTTTCGGGAATGAAAAAGAGGCAGATAAGTATTTAGTTGAGCAGTTTCATCGCATTAAAGAAAAGTTATCCGCGATGGGCTTAACATCATTACATGAAACGATAAACCGTATTGAACATGGTGACTCAATCAGTTTTCGCAAACGTGTCCACGTACAAGCGCATATCATCCAACCGGATTGGAATATCGCGAAATCCATTATCCGTGAATGCTTTAATACCGGCTGCTACTTTGTTGATTTCCTAAGAAAGCCTAAAACGGAGTAGAACTAATCAAGTAACTTTTTTTAAACTATATGCTTCAACAACAAATTCATTTATCGTTCAGAGAGGGATCCTCTGACAAAGTGTATCAGGTTACACTGGAAGAAAAGGAAAATGGGTTCCTTGTCAACTTCGCCTTTGGCCGCAGAGGAGCAGCCTTAAACACCGGGTCTAAAACCTCCTCCCCTGTTGACCTTCCCAGTGCCCAAAAGATTTTTGATAAACTGGTAAAGGAGAAAAAAGGAAAGGGCTACACGGAAGATGAATCGGGGAAACCGAATTATTCCAATTCCGACAAAGAGGACACTGGAATCCGTTGTCAGCTTTTAAATCCCATTGAGGAGGAGGAAGTAAATGCGTTTCTAAACGATGATAATTACATCGCTCAGCAAAAGGAAGACGGTAATAGAATGGGTGTTGTAAAACGTCAACAAAAACTAATTGTTGTTAACCGGAAGGGTCAGTCCATTGGTTTTTCGGATACATTGAAACCTCTCCTTGAGATCAAAGGCGACTTTGCTTTGGATGGAGAATCGATTAACGATAAACTTCACGTCTTTGATATTCTCGAACTCAATGGGGAAGATCTTCGACTTTTACCCTTCGAAAAGAGGTTTGAGATTTTGGTAGACTTTGTTAACAAAAACGATGGCCATGACTGTCTTGTTCTTGTTGAAACAGCCATTGGCCGTGAGCAGAAAAAAGCACTGTATGATAATCTGTTAAAGGTCAACGCGGAGGGAATTGTTTTCAAAGACCGCCGTTCAAAATACACCCCCGGCCGTCCAGCATCGGGAGGAACACAACGAAAATTCAAATTTTGTGAAACAGCATCCTTTGTGGTTGATTCCGTTAATCTAAAGCGAAGTGTAATGCTTTCGCTCGTTGACGCGAACGGCAAATTAGCGGAGGCTGGAAATGTTACTATTCCGCCAAATTATTCTGTACCTGAAAAGGGCGATATCGTTGAGGTTAAATATTTGTATGCCTTTCCGGAGTCAGGCAGCATATACCAACCGGTATATTTGGGCAAACGTACAGATGTTGAAAAAGAGGAATGCTCCACATCGCAATTGAAATATAAAAAGCCTTTGTAGAGATTCAATACCTGCGAGTAAATGACGAATTTCGTG
>DASYTA010000551.1:0-13921 GCA_036002745.1 Cyclobacteriaceae bacterium
TTTTCCGGATGGGCGACCAAAAGTGCCTGACAATATTTTACGGAGGATGAAATCGGTAAGTGTAGAGGAGGCATGGGCTACAATGAAGAATGCTGGTTTTGCTTATCAAATTGCTGAAGGATGGAAAATGATAAACCCTGACAGCGTTTTAGTGGGCCGCGCCGTTACCGCCACATTTATGCCCGGCCGTCCTGACATGTGGAAGGCGATTGATTCAGTCGGAAAGAAACAGGGAAAGAGAGGACAAAATACTTGGCCTGTAGATTTATTAGTTAAAGGCGATGTATATGTTGCTAATCAATTCGGCGCCAAATTAAATGGTCCGACCATCGGTGATAACGTAGGCAATGCGATCTATGCAAAAAGTGGAAATGGAATTGTTTACGACGGTGCAATTCGAGATCTGGAAGGTCTCAAAGAGATCGGTCGTTTTACATCTTACTACACCAGCTACGATCCTTCTTATCACAATCCGGGGAAAGATATTAACACTATGATTATTGGTATCAATAAGCCAACGCTTATTCGCACCGTAACAGTAATGCCTGGCGATGTTGTTTTGGGTAAATTGGGTGTAGTTGTTTTTGTTCCTCCTCACTTGGCCGAAATCGTAGTAAAGACTTCTGAAATTGTTCGCCTAAGAGATCTATTTGGTCATCAACGTTTACGCGAAGGAAAATATACAGCAGGTCAGATTGACGCACGTTGGTCGGATGACATTGAAAAAGATTTTTCAAAATGGTTGAATGATCATATCAACGAACTTCCAGTGCCTAAAGATCAAATTCAAGAATTACTCAAAACTAGAACCTGGTAAAAGTTAAACTATAATGCCATGACAAACAAAAATTCAAGACGTGCATTCCTCTCTAAAAGTGCTTTAGCAGCAACTTTAGGTTTCACTGGACTTTCCGAAACGTTTGGAAAAGGTTATACGAATGCGATTGACAAGAATGAAAAACTTTCGGCGCCTTCAGATTTAAAAATTACAGATATAAAGTGTGGTTACATTAGAGGAGGCAACGGATTATTTGTAAAAATTTTTACAAACCAAGACATCTACGGATGTGGCGAAGGAGTTGATGCAGTAGGTGGAAGCTATCACTTGGTGCAGAGGCTTGGAAGAATACTCAAAGATCAAAGTCCACTTAACATGAATGTGCTCTTCGAGCAAATGAGAAAGGCCGCAATTTTTGGTGGCGGTCAAGCGGGCATGTACGTGGCGGTTATGACTGCTGTTGAAACCGCACTTTGGGACTTAGCAGGTAAGGCGTTGAACTTACCTGTTTATCAACTTCTCGGTGGAAAATTTAGAGATCGCGTTCGCTTGTATATGGATACGGCTTTGTATCAAAACCAATTGCCAAAGCCAGAGGATTTTGCAAAAGCTGCAAAGGAGGCTGTGAAGCTCGGCTTTAATGCAATCAAATTTGATTTGGATCAGGCGAATGATCCAAATAAATATGATCGATGGAACTGGACCGCTAGCCCTGCAGAAATCCAGCGTATGTATGATCAAATGGCCGCTGCACGCGAGGCGGTTGGTCCGAAAATAGACATCTGTGCAGACATGCATGGAAGATATGATTTGCCTACTGGTCAGCGCGCAGCTAAAGTTCTTGAGCCGTTAAATTTAATGTGGCTAGAAGAGCCGATCCCTGCAGAAAATGTTGATGCCTATGTAGAGATCACTAAATCTACAAGTACACCGATATGTGCAGGTGAAAATCATTATCTCGCGTTAGGCTTCCGACCGCTGCTAGAAAAAGGAGCTGTTGACATTATCATGCCTGACTTACAAAAAGCAGGCGGCCTCGGTGAAGCGCAACGAATTGCCAATCTTGCAAATCTTTACTACGTCCCTTTTGCTCCGCACATGGTTGCATCTTACTTAGGCGCCATGGCATCAGCGCATGTTTGTGCATCGGTTCCTAACTTCATGATATTAGAATGGCAGATATATTATCACACCGATCCTATGTTCAAAGAGATTGTAATATTTGATGGACCTGAATTTACTAAAGATGGATTCATTACAGTTTCCAATAAACCAGGGATAGGCGTCGATATAAATATTGAAGGCATGCGGAAATACGCAACTCCAGGCGTGCCATTCTTCGCGTAGGTAAAATTGCAAGAGTAGAATTGAATTATATTTCAGGACATTATTCAAAATGAAAGTGTTAATTCAATTCTTTCTACTGGTTTCAACGACCGTCTGCTTTTCACAAAGCAATAACAGTTTAAAGCTTTGGTACGATAAACCTTCGGGTGATACTTGGGAAAATGCTTTACCTCTCGGCAATGGTCACGTGGGCGCGATGGTCTATGGCAATGTTGAAAAAGAGACCATTCAACTCAATGAGCATACAGTTTGGAGTGGCAGTCCAAATCGGAATGATAATCCAGGTGCGCTATCGTCGTTGGCTGAAATAAGACAATTGATTTTTGATGGAAAACAAAAAGAAGCAGAGCAGTTGGCCAATAAGGCGATTATCACAAAAAAGTCGCACGGCCAAATGTTTGAACCTGTAGGCAGTCTCCATTTAGAATTCAACGGACATAAGAATTATACGAACTATTATCGTGAGCTAGATATTGAGAAGGCAATTTCAAAAACTTCTTACGTTGTTGGCGATGTGACTTACACAAGAGAAGTATTGACTTCTTTTCACGATCGGGTCGTGGTTATTTATTTAACAGCGAGTAAATCAAAAAGCCTTTCTTTTAAAGCTACTTTTTCAACGCCTCAACCTAAATCAAAAATCACGACAAGTCCGGCAAAAGAATTAACTATTACTGGAACAACTATTGATCATGAGGGGGTAGAAGGTAAAGTTAAATTTAAAGGTATTACTCGCGTTAAATTGAAACAGGGTACTCTGTCGTCGAATGATTCAACACTGATTGTAAAAGATGCAACAGCAGTTACACTTTACATTTCGATAGCAACCAACTTTACGAATTATAAAGATATCTCTGGAAATGAAAATAGTAGAGCTCTTGCTCATTTAGATCAGGCTTATTCAAAATCCTTTAAAACGATTTTGAAAGAGCATGTGAAGGCATACCAAAAATATTTTAACCGAGTGAAACTCGTCCTTGGTAACAATCAAATTTCGAATCTTCCAACAGATGAACGATTAAAAAATTTCTTCTCTTCGAATGACCCACAATTCGTTGCTCTCTATTTTCAATATGGTCGTTACTTATTGATTTCATCTTCGCAGCCCGGTGGCCAGCCTGCTAATCTTCAAGGAATTTGGAATAACAAAATGAGGCCGCCATGGGATAGTAAATACACGATCAATATAAATGCAGAAATGAACTACTGGCCGGCGGAAAAAACAAATCTCGCCGAACTGCACAAACCATTTCTGCAAATGGTTAAAGAGATTTCCGAAACAGGACAGGAAACTGCAAGAGTGATGTATCGTGCACGAGGATGGGTAGCCCATCACAATACTGATATTTGGCGAACAACAGGTGCGGTCGATGGAGCCTTTTGGGGTGCTTGGAGCGCAGGAGGTGGATGGACTAGCCAGCATTTGTGGCAACACTATATATACAATGGAGATAAATCTTATTTGGCGTCGTTGTATCCTGTTCTTAAAGGTGCCGCCCTTTTCTATGTCGACTTTTTAGTAGAACATCCTCGATACAAATGGTTGGTGGTTAATCCCGACATGTCACCAGAAAATGCTCCGAAGGCACATCAAGGTTCTTCACTTGATGCTGGCACGACGATGACTAATCAAATTGTATTTGATTTATTCAGTTCCGTGATAAACGCATCGAACATCTTGAATATCGATGCTGCATTTGCAGATACATTGAAACAAATGCGAAGCCGCTTAGCACCGATGCATATTGGGCAACACGATCAACTGCAGGAGTGGTTGGATGATATCGATGATCCAAATGATCATCACCGACATGTCTCGCATTTATATGGCTTGTATCCATCCAATCAAATATCTCCTTATCGTACCCCAGAATTATTTGACGCTGCAAGAAAAACCCTGGAGCAACGCGGCGATGTATCAACAGGTTGGAGCATGGGTTGGAAAGTAAACTGGTGGGCAAGATTGCTTGATGGAAATCATGCTTACCGATTAATCCAAAATCAACTTTCACCGGTAAGTGGGAAACGCGAAGAGGGTGGCTCATACAACAACTTATTTGATGCGCATCCTCCCTTTCAAATCGATGGCAATTTTGGATGTACATCTGGAATTGCTGAAATGCTGATGCAATCAGGTGACGATGCAATTCATTTGCTACCTGCATTGCCTGATGTTTGGCCAACAGGAAGTGCAAGCGGCTTGCGAGCTAAAGGCGGCTTCGAAGTTTTAGACATGCAGTGGAAAAATGGAAAATTGACAAAGGTTGTGATTCGATCAAACTTGGGTGGCAACCTGCGCCTACGTGTTCCCAATGTTATTACTAAAACTAATGGTGAGAACTTGGTTAAAGCAGCTAATAAAAACAACAATCCATTTTATCAAATAGATGAAATCAAATCACCTATTATTTCCACAACATCAAAGATTACTCATTTGGCATTAAAAGAAACTATTCTTTACGATTTGCCGACTAGTTCAGGAAAAATTTATACCCTGATCAACCAATAATTGCATTTTCTTTCTAATGTGTAAAAGACACCTCAATTTTTATATCCTAAATTATAATTGTTAAATTGACACTTAATAAAAACCTCAAACCAAGCGTTAGTCTAAGAATAAACCAATCGTCAATTAGAAATCCAACCAAACCCAGAATATAAATGATTAGAAAAAATTTTCGCCTGGCTATAGTTGTTCTCTATACTGTTGTGATAAACTTTGGGTCAAAGGCTCAGACAATTGTTATGCAGGCTCCTAAAGGTTTTGATTCCCTGCGAACAAATATTCCACATGGAAAGATTGACACCATTAGTTATAATTCTAAAACGGTTGGCGTTGCAAGAAAAGCGTTGATTTATACGCCTCCAAGTTTTTCAAAAAAGAAAAAGTATCCTGTATTGTATCTACTGCATGGTATCGGTGGCGACAAGAAAGAATGGCTGAATGGTGGAAAACCTCAAGTGATTTTAGACAACCTGTATGCTAACGGTAAGCTAGAGCCAATGATTGTTGTGATGCCTAATGGCAGAGCCATGAAAGATGATCGTGCTGGTGGAAATGTTTTTGAAAAAGAAAGAGTAGAGGCATTCACAACTTTCGAGAAAGATTTACTGAACGATCTGATTCCATTCATCGAAAAAAATTATCCTACTTTAACAGATAGCGAACATCGCGCAATAGCAGGCTTGTCTATGGGTGGAGGACAGTCACTAAATTTCGGACTAGGTAACATGGACAAGTTTGCATGGGTGGGAGGATTTTCTTCGGCTCCAAATACAAAGGCGCCTGAACTTTTAGTCCCAGATCCTGAAGCAGCGAAATCAAAATTAAAGTTGCTTTGGATTTCATGCGGGGATAAAGATGGTCTCATTGGTTTCAGCAAACGCACGCATGAATACTTATTTCAGAAAGGAGTTCCGCATATCTACTATATCGAACCAGGCGTACACGATTTTAAAGTTTGGAAAAATGGGCTGTATATGTTCTCTCAATTATTGTTCAAACCGGTAGATCCGACATCGTTTCCAAAATATAACACCGGAATTGGCGATCCTGCGTCAACGAATGTTCCTAATGCAATGTATCCTCAGATTCTAACAGACAATCGCGTTGTGTTTCGGATCAAGGCACCTAATGCACAAAAAGTGCAAGTTGATCTTGGAAAAAAATACGACATGGTGAAAGACACCAGCGGATTTTGGAGCGTTACCACCGAGCCGATCGTCATTGGCTTTCATTATTATTCGTTGTTGATTGACGGTGTTGCTCTTGTTGATCCAGCGAGCCAAACCTTTTATGGAATGGGCAGAATGGCAAGTGGAATTGATATTCCTGAACCCGGCGTCGATTATTATTTCCCGAAAAATGTTCCACATGGTCAGATCCGGAACTTCAACTATTATTCAGAGACAACAAAAACTTGGAGGCGTGCTTTTGTGTACACTCCACCTGGTTATGATGATGATTTGAATAAAAAATATCCGGTCTTGTATTTGCAACACGGTGGTGGTGAGGATGAAACCGGATGGCCTGTTCAAGGCAAAGCAGATTTTATTTTAGATAATCTCCTTGCTGAAGGAAAAGCCAAGCCAATGTTGGTGGTAATGGATCGTGGTTATGCAGTTGATCCGATGAGACGCAGAGTAGAAGCAAAGCCTGGTGATTTCAGAGCCATGATGGCAAACAACGCATTTCCTGATGTGTTGGTTAAAGATGTTATTCCAGTCATCGATAAAACATTTCGCACGATTCCAGATCGTGATCATCGCGCAATGGCCGGTCTTTCCATGGGAGGATTTCAAACCTTCCAAACTTCAATGACTAACATCGACAAATTTGCCTATGCAGGAGGTTTCAGTGGAGCAGCGTTTCTTGATCCAGGTAGCGACATTACCAAAGCATTTGATGGTGTTTGGGCCGATGCGGATGCTTTCAATAAAAAAATGAAGGTGATGTATTTGAGTATCGGCACCGTTGAGCCAGAGAGGATGTATAAAAGTGTAAATGGTTTTCACACGGCACTTGAGAAAGCGGGCATCAAACATATCTATTATGAGTCGCCAGGTACGTCGCATGAATGGCAAACATGGAGAAGATCACTCAATCAATTTGCTGCTTTAATTTTTAAAGACTAGGGAGCAAAACTAGAAATAGAAAATGAAAACGTTGGTCTGTGTTAAGCCTGGTAAGTTTGAATTTATTAATAGAGAGAGACCAACGCTTCAAAAGGGAAACGCCATCATAAAAATAAAGCGAATTGGTGTTTGTGGCACGGACCTTCATGCCTTTGAAGGCACCCAACCATTCTTTAATTATCCGCGAGTGCTAGGGCATGAACTCGCAGGTGAATTGATAGAATTTGATGAAGCACCTAGCTTCAAAGTTGGAGAGACCGTTTCCTTTATTCCGTATTTTAATTGCGGATCGTGTATCGCATGTCGCACAGGTAAGCCCAACTGTTGTGCGCAAATAAAAGTTTGCGGTGTACATATTGATGGTGGAATGACTGAATATTTATCTGTTCCTTCAAATTCACTCTTACATGGTGATGGACTAAGTCTTGATGAATTATCATTACTAGAACCATTGGCTATTGGAGCTCATGGAGTGAGAAGAGCAAGTATAAGCAAAGATGAATTTGTTCTTGTTATTGGTGCCGGACTAATTGGTTTAGGTGTAATGGAATTTGGTCGGATAGCTGGTGGAAGTGTTATCGCCTTAGATGTAAATGTCCAACGTCTTCAGTTTTGCAAGAACAACTTGAAAATAAAACACTGCATAAATGCATTCGCTCCAAATGTTACGCAACAACTTTTGGAAATTACCAATGGTGAAATGCCAACCGTCGTGATTGATGCTACTGGAAATCTGAAAGCGATCAATAATGCTTTTCAATATATGGCGCATGGCGCACGCTATGTTTTAATTGGGTTGCAGAGAGAAAATATTTCCTTTAGCCATCCAGAGTTTCATAAAAGGGAAGGAACGTTAATGAGCAGTCGAAATGCCACAAGAGACGATTTCGAGCATGTACGAAAGGCACTGAAGAGTGGACAAGTGAGTCCAACGACTTACATAACTCATCGTGTTGCTTTCAATGATGTGAGCGAAAATTTTGAACGTTGGTTGAATCCCGCTAGTGGCGTAATTAAAGCCATTATAGAAGTGGGTTAAGTGTAATAATAGTACAATTAAAAATAAACCCTAGTATGATGAATGTAATTGAAATTAAAACTATGAAAGGCTTTTCAATTTTTTTATTACTGTTACTGACCTTGGCCTGTCCATGGTGTTACTCGCAAACTATGACACCTGTCGCTGAAGATTTTAAACCATCAAGCTTAAATCAGCCAGGACAAGATTATCCTCAAGTAAACTCACAAGGTTATGTGCGGTTCAAAATCATTGCGCCACAAGCTGATAGTGTCAGAGTGAGCTTGGGGCTTGGAGGAAAAGGAGGCACCAAACTAACCAAGGCTGATGATGGCTCATGGATGGGTACCACAGCAGGACCAATGGACGAAGGATTTCATTATTATCGACTAACAGTTGATGGTGGAAAATTTAACGATCCTGGCACATTGAATTTTTACGGTTCTGTCCGTTGGGAAAGTGGCATTGATATACCCGCCCATGATCAAGACTTTTACGCATTAAGAGATGTTCCACACGGTAACGTACAGCAGATTCTCTTTCCATCTAAAAGCACTCAAACTTCACGCAGGGCATTTGTCTATACACCTCCTGGCTATAATAATCTGAAGGATCGTTATCCTGTATTGTATTTGCAGCATGGCTGGGGAGAAGATGAAACAGCATGGAGCAATCAAGGCCGGGCCAATCTTATTATGGATAACCTAATCGCTGACGGTAAGATTAAACCTTTTATTATTGTGATGACTTACGGGATGACGAACGACATTAAGTTTGGCGGATTACGAAATTTCGATATCACTCCATTTCAGACTGTTCTCGTAAATGAACTTATCCCCTATGTTGATGCCAATTTCCGTACGCTGCCCAATCCGTTGAATCGTGCAATGGCTGGGTTGTCGATGGGAGGCATGGAGACAAAATTGATTACCATTAATAAGCCAGACGCGTTCGCGTATTATGGCTTACTTAGTGGAGGTATATATGCACCAACGGACATCAAGGACAAATCGAAAGTAAAACTAATTTTTCTTAGTTGTGGTAGTCGCGAGAGACCTGACGGTGTTAAAAACGCAGCGGTAGCCCTCAACGAAGCCGGAATTAGGGCAGTCTCTTATATTTCTGAAAATACTGCTCACGAGTTTCTTACCTGGAGACGAAGCTTACATGAACTCGCACCGCTTCTCTTTAAAAAATAATAAGTGCAAGTTTGGCGACCGCGCTGTAAAATAAATTTAGAGCATGACAGCTTAGATTTCTTCCCTTGAAGACCGAGAAATTAAAATGGAAATAATGAGTTCATTCAAAGTCTGCCTTGTAATTATTTTTATTCAGCTCGCCAGTAATTCTTTTGCCCAAGAATTAAAAGAAGGTGAATACACCGTGGCCAGTCCGGACAAAAAGATCTTCGTCACTTGCGATCCGAAAAAAGCAGTTTACCGGATCTCTTATCAAAGCGAGTTGTTGCTAATGGATTCTAAACTTGGTGTAGTTCGTGAGGATGGCGATTTTTCCAGAAACCTAAAAGTGTTGAGCGTTTCTTCACCAACACTGGTAAAAGATAGCTATACCATTTTGACGGCCAAGAAAAAAAACATCACCTACATTGCCACCGAACTAGTTATCAAAACCGAGTCTGAGTCTGGAAAAAAGATGAATATTATTTTTCGAGTGTCCAATGACGGTGTTGCCTTCCGCTATGAATTTCCAGAAACATCCGGTGACTTAAAAAAAATTACAAGCGAAGCAACAACATTTCATTTTCAGGAAGGCACGAAAGCGTGGCTGCAACCAAAAGCAGAAGCACAATCTGGTTGGGAACATAGCAATCCTTCTTACGAAGCGCACTATGTGATGGATGTTGATGCAGGCACGCCTTCGCCAACCAAAAATGGTTGGGTGTATCCGGCATTATTTAAGTACAAAGATGTTTGGGTGTTGATCACAGAAGCCGCGCTGGGGAGAACATACTGCGGCACAGCCTTGCAGCAAAATTCTCCTGATCGCGAATACAAAATTGGTTTTCCTCAAACGCCCGAAGTTTTTACAGGGGGAGCTTTAAATCCGGAATCAACATTGCCATGGAGAACGCCTTGGCGAATTATTGCTCTCGGAGATATAAAGACGATAGCTGAATCTACGTTGGGAACCGATATCGCTTTGCCTGCCATAAAAACGGATAACTCTTTTATCAAACCAGGAAAAGCTTCATGGAGTTGGATTTTGAAGAAGGATGATTCAACCGTCTTTAAAGTTCAGAAGAAGTATGTTGACTTCGCTGCGGATATGAAATGGCAGTATTGTCTTTTGGATGCAACCTGGGATAAGCTCATGGGTTATGATTCGGTTAAGATTCTTTCTGAATATGCCCAGAAGAAAAATGTAGGGTTGTTGCTTTGGTATAATTCTGCGGGCGATTGGAATACAGTAAAATTTACACCTAAGGATAAGCTGTTAACCCATGAAAGCAGAATGAAAGAGTTTGGTCGGCTGCGCGATATGGGTATCAAGGGATTGAAGATAGATTTCTTTTCTGGAGATGGACAATCCATGATAAACTACTATCAGGATATACTTGAAGATGCCGCAGTGAATCATCTGCTCGTAAACTTTCACGGAGCCACATTACCGCGAGGGTGGCATCGAACCTATCCCAACCTGATGACTACTGAAGCAGTGTTCGGTTACGAGATGATTACGTTTGGTCAGAACTCAGCAGACAAAGCACCGGAGCATTCTGTGATGTCTGCATTTGTTCGCAATGCTTTTGATCCCATGGATTTTACACCAATGAACTTGTATAAAATTCCTCGCATCAATCGTGTGACAACATCAGCATTTGAATTGGCGACATCAGTAATATTCCTATCTGGAATACAGCACTATGCTGAAAGCCCCGATGGCATGGCACACGTGCCGGAGTTTGTTAAAGACTTTTTGAGAAACCTTCCCAACAGCTGGGACGATGTAAAATTCATTGACGGTTATCCCGGTAAGCTTTATGTTGTAGCCCGGAAAGCAGGCAATCGTTGGTATGTTGCCGGCATCAATGGTGAGAACGCGGAGAAATCACTCACCTTCGATTTATCCTTTCTAAAGAATAAAAGAGGTCAGCTCATTGCGTCAGGAAATGGTACATCCGAAGAACCTTCTTTTCGCACGACATCATTAACTGTTCCTGCTTTAGGAGAAATGAAAATTACATTAAAAGGGAATGATGGTTTTGTAATCGTGCTTGATTAATCAATGATATCTAATTAAGAAATTTCGAAAACAATAGGGATGAATTATATAGTTAGTTTTGGAAAGATGAGAGCTATGATAACGCTCATCTTTTCTTTCTTAGGATTTAGTTGCTTAGCGCAAGGCGCAGCGAGTTCAATTAGTCATGATTTTTGTTATAGCAATCCTATTACAAGAGATACTGCAATTTCGATGCGTGATCATTTTATTTTAAAGGTAGGTAAACAATGGTATTGTGTAGGCACTTCAAATCCTGTTTGGACTGGTCACAATCCTGGAGTTCGGTTGCTTGTTTCTGATGACCTCATCCATTGGAAGCAACATTCATGGTTGATCGAGGCAAGCAAGCTCGCAGAAGATTGCCCATACAACGGAAGATTTTGGGCACCTGAAATTCATTACATCAAGAATAAATACTGGTTAACCATCAACAGTGGAAAAGTAACAAGGGAAGACCCAAAAGGAATGAGTACACACAGCGTGTGGCTCTTCTCATCTGATAAAGTGACCGGACCTTTCAAACTTGTGAATGGCCCACTTACGCCGCAATATAATAATGATGCTACCCTGTTCGAAGATGACGATGGTCAAACATATTTCTACTGTAGTGGCGGTGGTCTTTTTCAGGCGAGGATAGATATGTCCACAGGAAAACTTATTGGAGGAGTTCAGAAATTTCTCGATAAGAAGTCGCCAGGTTATCCTGATTGGATGGTCGGAGGAATAGAGGGGCCATTTGTTTTAAAAAAAGAGGGTACTTATTTCATGTTCTTCTCAACGTGGACTCGCGGATATGAGGTGGGTCTTCTTAAATCAAAATCACCACTTGGCCCATGGGAATTGGTATCACGCGAACCGATATTTGGTACACGTAAAAAAGGGTATCGGCCCGAACTGGCAACAAGCGGTGGATACGCACACTTAAAATTTCAGGACAGCGAAGATCCTTATTGTGAAACAGGACATAATGCTTTGTTCGAAGGACCTGATGGAAAATTGTGGAGCTCTTGTCACTACATGATGTACGAAAACCGACCATATCCATACAGCCAAACATTGGAGGCTTGGGAAAAGACACCGCAACTTGGATTTGAACCTGTTTATTATGAGAATGGGATGTTTCAAATTAAAGGTCCTACGTGGACACAACAATGCATTGAGTATTAAAATTAAAGCTGCATCAGAGAGAAGTTAATTCAGAAAGAGTTGCAGTTTATTTTTCTTAAAATATTGAAATCCAGAAAAGTCACACCTTAAATCACCAAAAATGGAAAATGTATTCTTAAAAAAATGCAGCTTAATGATTGGGATGCTTTTATCATCAATGATTACATTCAGTCAATTGCAATATCAAAATGCTAATTTATCTTCAACAGAAAGAGCAAAGGATTTAGTGTCTAGATTAACGTTGGAAGAGAAGGCAACGTTGATGTGCGATGTATCAGATGCCATTCCTCGTCTGGGAATAAAAAAATTCAACTGGTGGAGTGAAGCTCTTCACGGATTTGCCAACAGTAATAACGTTACCGTTTTTCCTGAGCCGATTGGAATGGCAGCATCATTTGACGATTCACTGGTTTTCAAAATCTTTGATGCGACTTCCGATGAGGTTCGCGCGAAGTATAATGAGGCGATGCGTAAAGGGGAGGAGAATAAACGCTTTCGCAGTCTTTCGGTTTGGACACCCAACGTTAATATTTTCAGAGATCCTCGATGGGGCCGCGGTCAAGAAACTTACGGTGAAGATCCCTACCTGACTTCACGCATGGGCGTTTCCGTAGTAAAAGGTTTGCAAGGACCTGAAGATGCGAAATACAAAAAGCTTTTGGCATGTGCGAAGCATTATGCCGTTCATTCTGGTCCTGAATGGAGTCGGCATGCACTTAACCTTAACCACGTTGACCCTCGTGATTTATGGGAAACTTATCTTCCCGCATTCAAAGCACTTGTTCAAAAAGCTGATGTTCGTGAAGTGATGTGTGCCTACCAGCGTCTTGATGATGAGCCATGCTGTGGTAACACTCGCTTATTACAAAATATTCTTCGTGAGCAATGGGGTTTTAAATATCTGGTGGTTTCAGATTGTGGAGCAATAGGCGATTTTTATACAAGCCATAAAGTTTCATCAGACGGAACCCATGCAGCAGCCAAGGGAGTTCTGGCGGGTACTGATGTAGAGTGTCAATGGAACAACCACAATTATAAGTTGTTGCCGGATGCCGTTAAGAAGGGGTTGATCACTGAGAAAGATATTGATGAGCGTTTGATGCGTGTGCTCGTCGGTCGATTTGATTTGGGAGAAATGGATAACGATGAGCTTGTTCCATGGACAAAAATTCCAATGTCCATTGTTAACAATGAACAGCACAGGAAACTTGCCTTCGATATGGCTCTTGAATCAATGACTCTTCTTCAGAACAATAATAATATTCTCCCTTTAAAAAAGTCAGCGAAGAAGATTGCCGTCATAGGACCTAATGCCAATGACAAACCGATGTTATGGGGAAATTACAATGGAACACCTGTGCGAACAATTACAATTCTGGATGGTATCACCGCTAAACTTTCGGCCGACAAAATACTGTATGATAAAGGCTGCGATTTAGTTGAGAATAAAATAACCGAAAGTTATTTCTCAAAATGTTCTTTTGATGGTAAGAAAGGTTTCAAGGCGAGCTATTGGAATAGCAAGGATCGTACGGGTGACGTTGTGGCAACGCAACAGATCACTGACCCTATAAAGTTAACTGCAGCAGGCCAGCATGAATTTGCATCGGGCGTTAAGCTTGAAGGTTTTTCTGCTAAGTATGAGACAGAATTTGTGGCCATTCAAGATGAGGAAATTGTTTTTAAAACGGGCGCCACAGGCGCATTTGATTTGTTAGTGAATGGCAAATCAG
>DASYTA010000552.1:0-5291 GCA_036002745.1 Cyclobacteriaceae bacterium
GGCTTGATTTTTTTCGGCATGTAAACCTTTTGATGAGATTAGAATCTTATTTTCTAAGTTACTTATTTACAGTCAATTTGACCGGAATGACATAAAAATATTCAATTATTGAGACAATATTTCCTAGAATTTGTTCTTTGAGCAGAGTGGTTAATGGTTTGATCAAATCGATTCAAAGATTGAAATATGAACTTCGAAAAATTTACCATAAAATCTCAGGAAGCTTTGCAAAAGGCTGCAGGCATTGCTGCGAGCAATGACCAGCAAGCCATTGAGCCGGGACATTTATTGCAAGCTATTTTGGAAACGGATGAAAATGTTTCGTCTTATGTTTTCAAAAAACTGAACATCAACGAATCCATTCTTAAAAGCAAGCTGGAAGAAATTGTAAAATCTTATCCGAAAGTTTCCGGGCAGCAACCGTATTTGTCTCACTCAGCGAATTCAGTTTTGCAGAATGCAGAGAAAGAGCTACGTGAGCTTAAAGACGAATTTGTTTCTATCGAACATTTGATCTTGGCTTTACTTTCTACAAAAGATAAAGTGTCTTCTTTAATGAAAGACGTTGGCTTTGAAAAAAGCGCGTTAGTAAAAGCAATTAAAGAATTGCGTGGAGGCGCTCGCGTTACCGACCAAAATGCGGAAGCGAAATACAAATCGCTGGAACGCTATTCAAAAAACTTAAATGATTTAGCTAAGAAAGGTAAAATCGATCCCGTGATTGGTCGCGATGAAGAGATCAGGCGTGTGCTGCAAATCCTTTCTCGCAGAACAAAAAATAATCCGATACTCATTGGCGAGCCTGGTGTTGGAAAAACGGCTATCGTAGAAGGCATGGCGCAACGAATTGTGAATGGTGATGTGCCTGAAAATTTGAAAAGAAAAATTCTCGTTTCACTGGACATGGGTTTGCTCGTTGCCGGCGCGAAATACAAAGGAGAATTTGAGGAACGCTTGAAGGCGGTTATAAAAGAAGTTACCGATTCGAACGGGGAAATCATTTTGTTTATTGATGAGATACACACGCTCATTGGGGCTGGTGGTGGTGAAGGTGCAATGGATGCAGCAAATTTATTGAAGCCAGCTTTGGCTCGTGGTGAACTGCATGCGATTGGTGCAACCACATTGAAAGAGTATCAAAAACATATTGAAAAGGATAAAGCTTTGGAACGAAGGTTTCAAACGGTAATGGTAAATGAACCTAATATAGAAGACTCAATTTCTATTTTGCGCGGCATCAAAGACAAGTACGAGTTGCATCATGGGGTTCGCATTAAAGATGATGCTGTAATTTCTTCTGTCGAACTTTCTAGTCGTTATATCAGTGATCGTTTTCTTCCTGACAAGGCTATTGACTTGATGGACGAAGCAGCAGCAAAACTGCGATTGGAAATGGATTCTTTACCTGAAGAACTTGATGAACTCAATCGCAAGATCATGCAACTGGAGATCGAGCGCGAAGCAATTCGCAGAGAAAAAGATAAAGACAAAGAAGCAACACTGAGCAAGGAGATTGCGGATCTGTCAGCAGACCGTAATTCACTTAAAGCAAAGTGGGACAGCGAGAAGAATATTATTCAAGGAATTCGGAAAGAGAAAGAAAATATTGACAAACTGAAATTCGAAGCTGAACAAGCAGAAAAATCCGGTGACTATGGAAAGGTAGCGGAGATTCGTTACGGCAAAATAGGAGAGGCCGAAAAGAAATTGAAAGACTTGCAAACGCAGATGAAAGAAATGCAAGCAGGTCATCAATTGTTGAAAGAAGAGGTGGACAGCGAAGATATTGCTGAAGTGGTAGCGAAGTGGACGGGCATACCTGTTGCAAAGATGTTGCAAAGCGAACGTGTGAAGTTGTTACATCTTGAAGCAGAATTAGGTAAACGTGTGGCAGGACAAGAAGAAGCCATTCAGGCGTTGAGTGATGCAGTGCGCAGAAGTCGCGCGGGATTGCAAGATCCGAAGCGACCGATCGGTTCTTTTATCTTCATGGGCACGACTGGTGTTGGCAAAACTGAATTGAGCAAAGCACTCGCAGAGTATTTATTCAACGATGAGAACGCGATGGTGCGCATTGATATGAGTGAGTACCAAGAGAGCCATAGTGTGAGCCGATTGGTTGGTGCGCCTCCGGGTTATGTTGGTTATGATGAAGGAGGTCAATTGACGGAAGCTGTTCGTAGGAAACCTTATTCTGTTGTCTTGCTTGATGAAATCGAAAAAGCACATCCGGATGTGTTTAATATTTTGCTGCAAGTGCTGGATGAAGGAAGGCTCACCGACAATAAAGGCCGAACAGCGAATTTCAAGAACGCGATTATCATTATGACCACTAATATTGGTTCGCAGATCATCCAGGACAATTTTGAGAAGCTTACCGATGAAAATTATTTTGAGATCATTGAAAATACAAAAGAGGAAGTTACGTCTCTATTAAGGAAGTCGGTACGCCCTGAATTCATCAACAGGATTGACGAGATTATCATGTTCCGTCCGTTGAGTAAAAAGGATATCCGCAAAATTGTAAATATTCAATTTGAGTTGGTGAAAGCCCGTTTGGAGGAAAGTGGCATTAAACTTGAAATATCAGACAAAGCACTTGATAGGCTAGCCAAACTTGGATTTGATCCACAGTTTGGTGCTCGTCCCCTAAAAAGGGTGATGCAGCGGGAGATTTTAAATGAGCTTTCGAAGCAAATTTTATCGGGCAAAGTGAACAAGGACTCTGTAATTTTCGTTGATATGAAAAACGATGTGGAGTTTGAGTTCGTAAATACCGATCAAATAGAAATGGTGAATTAAAAACTATAAAAGAGTGTTGGTTTGTGGGGTTTGGTAAATCCTGCTCCCGGGCAGGATGGTTTTTGGGGTTAGGGCGTGCAGAGGTGCACGCCCTTCTTTCTTTATATACCTTCTTCGGTATGAAATAGCTTGCCTAGTTTGTGAAGACCCTTACCGTCCATCATCATTAAAAGATAATCGCCTGCTTCTATTTTTACGTTCCCTTCCGGATTCTTCAATAATCTTCGGTGACCGTTGCTAATTTTTACCAAGCCGATGAGTACCACGTTGCAATCGCGTTTCAATTCAAAGAAAGCTTTGTCGTAAGGAGTGTTGACGTACATGTTATCGGGTTTCACTAAAAACTGTTTCATGTCATACTCATTCTCCTCATGAGCATAGGCAATCAATTCTTCGCTAAAGAATGCTACATCTGGCTCATAGATATAACTGGCCAGAAGTTTGGATGAAATTTCATTTTTAGAAATTGTGTAAGTAACGCCAGCATGCATGAAGGTGCTTTTCAGATTGCCGTTGTCGAGCGTAACCACATAGTTCAAATTCTCAAAATGCTTTTTGATGTTGATGATGTAAACTAATTTTTCTGTGTCATCATTGAGATTAACAAAAACAATGGATGCTTGGCGGATGTTTGACTTCTCTAATAAATCAAAATTGTTATAGTCAGAGAACAACGTGAATACCTGATCCATAGAATAGTACTCTCGGATCATATCAATGTGCCCGCGATCTTTTGTAACTACCGCCACTTGCTTGCCGGCAGCAACCAAATGACTAATCACTGAATGACCGAAATCATTCCAGCCAATGATCACGACATGGTTTTCGAAACTTGTGCCATTAAGGCCAAGCTCCCGATGTTCTTTTACTGTGCTCATAAAATTTGCGATCTGTCCTATAATAAAACCATAAACACCCAAGCTCGAAAGTAAAAATGCAAAGCCAATCATGCGGCCCCAATAAGTAACCGGCAACGCATCGCCATAACCAACTGTTGTGAGAGTCTCTACCAAATACCATAAAGCATCTTGCCAATTGTTCAACTTGCTTTGCGGCGCGCCTTCTTCAAGTTCGAGTAAGATTGCAAGCAAACCACCATAGACGAATATGAAAGCAATAATACTAAGTAGAACTCTTTGGTAGTTGGGGCGCTTCATTTCTTCAAATAGCGCTTAAGTTAACTTAAAATGAAGAAGAAATAAAAATTCTACAGCCTATTCATTTCACACCACAATCATTGAGTGCTGACGTTACCTTGTTTATCTCCACGATTCCATTTTCTTTACCCCAAGAATTATTAATGTATGTGGCTATCTCTGCAATTTCCAATTCTGTTAAAGAAGGCACACCGGGCATAGTTTTATTAAAGCTTTTCCCATTCACAGTAATTTCTCCTTGCTTCCCATATTTCATTAAGCAAAGCGATGTGTTAAAGTTTTTTTCAAAGAAGTCGCTTGAGGCAAGCGGAGGATAAACTAATCCCAACCCTTTTCCATTTTTCTGATGACAGTTGCTGCAGTTCTTTTCATACAACACTTGGCCTTGTGCGTAGTATTGTTGGAATTTGGCGTCTTTAGTTGAGCAGGAAAATATGAATGCTAAAAGACTAATAGTCCATAGTCGATAGACTTTAGACCATCGGTTATTATTCATTCCTTAACTTTTTAATATCTGCAATCAATCGATTTACATCTTCCTCTTTTGTTCCGTCATATTTTCCGCGAATGCGGGCCTGCTTGTCGAGCAATAGAAAAGCACCGCTGTGAATACGGCCATCGGGTTCAGTTTTGTCTTCCATCGCTGTTGCGAAATAGCTGGTCTGCGCAATCTTGAAAATAGAATCTTTCACACCCGTTACAAAATGCCAGCGTTTACTTTCTACACCAAGACGATTGGCGAAATCATGAAGTAATGCAACGGTATCATATTCCGGATCGATGGAATGAGATAACAACAATACATCAGGCATTTCTTGCGTTGCTTCATATACCCGAAGCATCTGTGTTTTCATGATCGGGCATATCGTGCGGCAAGAAGTAAAGAAGAAATCAGCAACGTAGATTTTGTCTTTGAATGTAGCATTATTAATAAATGAGGAGTCTTGATCGACAAATTGAAAGGGTGCGATCGTATGATAAACCGTATCCTTGCCATTGAACTCACGCTCACCAAAGATTGGGAGTTTTTCAGTTTTTGGTGAGCAAGCTGTAATTAGAAGTAAGTAGCACGCAATAGGCAGTGAGGCAGCGAGCTTCCAGTATCCAGCATCCTGTATCGAGTACCTATCCCAAAACGATTTCATCTCCTTCGTGTATTTCTCCATGGTCGATTGCTATTAAATTTTGTCCAAATAAAACTTTGTTGTCTTGCTTTCTATATTTTGATAGTGTTGCCAAAGGCTCCACTCCTTTTTCGGCGGTGTCTTGATTCACAGTTGTGAGCAAGCATCTTGCACACGGCTTCACGACTGCAAATTTATTTTTTCCTAC
>DASYTA010000553.1:0-8846 GCA_036002745.1 Cyclobacteriaceae bacterium
GTCGAGGCCCGCACATCCCAACCACTGGCCCGATCAAGGCAGTAAAGCTTCTCAATGTTGCAGGTGCATATTGGCGTGGTGATGAAAAAAATAAAATGCTGACTCGCATTTATGGGATAACCTTTCCAAAACAAAAAGAGCTTGAAGAGTATTTGCACGTATTAGAAGAAGCAAAGAAACGTGATCATCGCAAGCTTGGAAAAGAACTAGAGTTGTTTGCATTCTCAGATAAGGTAGGGCAAGGATTGCCATTGTGGCTTCCCAAAGGAACGATCTTACGAGAGCGTCTTGAGCAATTTATGCGCCGGGCGCAGATTAAAGCAGGCTATGATCCAGTGGTCACTCCCCATATTGGTAGTAAGCAGCTTTATATTACTTCCGGTCATTACGAAAAATATGGAAAGGATTCTTTTCAACCCATCCACACACCGGATGAAAATGAAGAGTTCTTCCTAAAGCCGATGAATTGTCCGCATCACTGCGAGATATATAAAACGAAACCAAGATCATATAAGGACTTGCCTGTTCGGTTAGCAGAGTTTGGAACGGTATATCGCTATGAACAAAGTGGTGAGTTACACGGACTCACTCGTGTGAGAGGTTTCACGCAAGATGATGCTCATATTTTCTGTAGACCTGATCAGGTAAAAGAAGAATTTGTAAAAGTGATCGACCTTGTGCTTCATGTTTTTAATGCACTTGGTTTTGAAAATTATACTGCTCAAGTATCTCTTAGGAGCCCTGAAAATAAAGCGAAGTATGTTGGGGAGGATCACTTCTGGGAGCGAGCTGAACGAGAGATTCAAGAAGCAGCAGATGAGAGAGGTCTAAAGACTGTGGCTGTTCCGGGGGAAGCTGCTTTTTATGGACCTAAGCTGGACTTCATGGTGCGAGATGCAATTGGCAGGAGTTGGCAGTTGGGAACGATTCAGGTGGATTATCAATTGCCTCAGCGATTTGAATTGGAGTATGTAGGTTCGGATAATCAAAAACATACTCCGGTGATGATCCATCGGGCGCCATTTGGATCATTGGAGCGATTTGTTGCGGTCTTAATAGAGCATTGTGCGGGCAATTTCCCTCTATGGCTTGCACCAGAACAGTTTGCTGTGCTTCCTATATCAGAGAAATTTAATGATTATGCGCAGTCCGTTGTAGATAAACTTAAAGAGCATGATATCCGTGGATTTTTAGATGATCGCGACGAGAAAATTGGCCGTAAAATCAGAGATGCAGAAGTCAAGAAGGTGCCTTTCATGTTAATTGTGGGAGAAAAAGAGGTCGCCGAGGGCAAGGTATCTGTCAGAAAGCACGGCGAAGGTGATAAAGGGTCTATGGCTTTAGCAGAATATGTGGATCAGTTCAAAACTGATTTCAGCTTGCCCGTATAACCCTATTTTGAAAAACCGAAAATATCCCGATATTTGCAGCCTGTTTTTAAAAAAAGTACGAATTTAAACCCAACGAGTGGCATTAGGACAAAGTAACAGCCGGCCCTATAACAGAGGAGGTTTCCGGCCGCGTGTAGTAGAGGAACCATACCGCGTTAATGAAAGAATCACAGCACCACGTGTGCGTGTAGTGGGAGAGAACATCAAAGTAGATGTGTATCCAATTGCTGAAGCCTTAAAATTAGCCCAAGCTGAAGGCTTGGATTTGGTAGAGATTTCGCCTAAAGCAGAACCCCCGGTTTGTAAAGTTGTTGACTACTCGAAATTTAAATACGAACAGAAAAAGAAGCAGAAGGAAATCAAGGCCAACGCGCAGAAATCAGTTTTAAAAGAAATTCGTTTTGGTCCTAATACTGACGACCACGATTTCAATTTTAAAGTGAAGCATGCGGAGAACTTCTTAAAAGAAGGAGCAAAGGTGAAAGCCTATGTACACTTTGCAGGTCGATCGATTGTGTATAAAGAACGTGGCGAGATCTTGCTGCTGAAATTTGCTCAATCATTGGAGGAGCTTTGCAAAGTGGAGCAGTTGCCGCAGCTTGAAGGTAAACGGATGTACCTGATGCTGACACCGAAAGGAAAAAAATAAAGTAGAACTAGATTTTAATATTTTAGACAATGCCTAAGTTAAAAACCAAGTCCGGAGCAAAGAAACGTTTCAAAGTTACCGGCAGTGGAAAAATCAAGCGTAAGAAAGCTTATGCAAGACATATCCTGACAAAAAAGGAAACCAAGCAGAAAAGAAGACTTGGTCATAAAGTAACTGTAAAGAAAGTGGATGAGTCCAACATCAAACCGATGTTGCCTTATTTAGTATAGTACTGACGGTACCGTCGGTATGACTCCTGACCGAAAGCGTCAGGATGGTTTTATGTTCAACCCCGGTCTCTGGCACTAAGCGTCTTGTAATAGAAGGCCGCCACGGATCAAAAATGTAAATTATGCCCCGCTCAGTAAACAATGTAGCATCCCGCGCAAGGCGCAAAAAGGTGCTCGAAATGGCCAAAGGTTATTTTGGCCGTGGAAAAAATGTATGGACAGTTGCCAAGAACAAAGTAGAGAAAGGTCTTGGCTATGCTTATCGCGACCGCAAGGCCAAGAAACGTGATTTTAGATCGCTTTGGATTGCTCGTATAAACGCTGGAGCAAGACTTCACGGAATGTCCTATTCAGAATTCATGGGTAAAATCAAAGCCGCAGGAATTGAATTAAACAGGAAGGCTTTGGCGGATTTAGCGGCCAACCATCCTGCAGCATTTGAAGCTGTGGTTAAGAAATTGAAATAGTATTTCTATAGCAATTTTTAAAGGAGCTGTTCATATCGAACGGCTCTTTTTGTTTTGCCTCATCCCCAGTTCAATTCGATATTTTTACTGCCCGAACTTTATGTTTTCTTGGCATAGTTATCGCTATCTTTGAAAACAGCTATCTTAATCATACGTGAAAAAACTCCTAATTTTTTCGTTTGTTATTCTTGTGAGTTGCTCTCCGGCAGTAACACAGACGAAATCAAAAAAGAAAGGTAAAAAAGATTTAAATCCTCAGCCAGCTTGGCTTTCGGCTAAGCCTGATGAAGGAACCTATTATGTTGGCATCGGCCACGCTGCTAAAGACGGCCAGAATAACTATATCCAGGAAGCTAAGAAGAGCGCATTGGAAGATTTGGTTTCAGAAATCAAAGTAAATGTTTCATCTACCTCAGTTCTCAATCAACTGGATGATGGGAAAGGATTCTCTGAAAAATACCAGCAGATGATTCAAACCACTGCAGCCGATGATATTGAAGAATTTGAGCAGGTGGATGTTTGGCAAGATGATCGGAATTACTGGGTATATTATCGATTGTCAAAGCAGCGTTATAAAGAGATTAAAGATGAACAGAAACGAAATGCTATAGCACTCGGACTTGATTTTTTTACGAAGGCGCGTCAATCAGAAAAGACAAATGATCCGGTAACAGCACTAGGCTTTTATTATCAAGGCTTCAGAGCAGTTGAGAAATACCTTGCAGAGCCATTGCGCATTACTTTTGAAGGCAACGATATTTTATTAACCAATGAGATTATATCAAGTATGCAGTTGCTTCTTGATAAAATGCATTTAGCAGTGAACCCGAATCAAATCATGCTTAATAGAATTGTTGCGCAAAGTGGTCAAACGGTGACAGCAAAGGTAGTTGACAAGTCAACTCAAAAATCGATATCAGGTCTGCCATTGGTTGCATCTTTTGAAAAAGGAGCGGGCGATGTTTTTCCTGATTATAAAACTGATGATAATGGTGTTGTGAAAATATTGCTAACCAAAATTAGCTCTCGCGATTTAGAACAGACCGTCGCAGTAAAAGTAAATCTTTTAAAGTTTGCAGGAGACAATCCTTCTCAAATCTATTCCTTGGTTGCACAAAAAATTGTCGTTCCAAAAGACATCGTCATTATGAACGTGCAGCGACCGTTAGTTTATTTATCTTCTCTAGAGAAAAATTTAGGTGTTGATAAGGCGAACCAACAGGTGGCCAATAAGATTAAAAATTATTTAGCTAATTCTGGCTTTGAATTTACGAGTGATAAAAATAAGGCAGAGTTAGCGCTCGATGTGAATTCAAACTCTGAAAAAGGGGCAGTTTCTGGAAGCATATATATAACTTATGCTACATCAGTTATTCGTGTTTCTTCCGTTAAAGACAATAAAGAAATTTACGCGACAACTATTGATCGAGTAAAAGGATTTAGCCTGGACTATGAGCGAAGCAGCCAGGATGCCTACAACAAACTACTAGAAAATCTTAATAACCAAACGCTGCCTGAGATGCTCAATGCTATCTTGCAGTAGAAAAATTAAACCTTTTGGCGCAAAATCATCTAAATATTAATTTTTCAAATTGAATGGCCTGAAAGTTGCTTTATTGTAAATTGCATAACCATAAATACCCAATGAATATGAAAAGATTCGGAAATTACTCGATAGTTGCAGTGGCGATTGCTGCTGCTTTGATCGGTGGCTGTAAAGGCAGCAAAAAGGATAAAACACCAGCTGGTGAAACAGAGGTTGTAGTACCTTGTTCTGGGCCAGATTATTTCACCACAAACAAAGTGTTTCGTGCCAACTCAATTGGAGAAAGCATGGATCAGGTGACTTCTAAGAAGAAGGCTTTGACCAATGCTCGCAATGAGCTTGCACAGTCTATCCAAACAACTGTAAAGACAGTTACGGATAACTACACCAACTCAGTTTCAATGGACAAAAAGGAACAATTGGAGCAAAAGTTTGAAAGCCTGAACCGCGAAATTGTTGACCAAACGTTGCAAGGCTTGAGAACTATTTGCGAAAAACTAGTTCAAACCAAAGAAGGTAACTATAAAACATACGTTGCTATTGAGCTTTCAGCTGATGATTTAGTAAAGCAATACAATAGCAGGCTTTCATCTGACGACAAATTGAAAGTGGACTATGACTACGAAAAATTCAAGGACACTTTCAACAAAGAAATGGATAAGATGGCTGCCCAAAAGAATGGCAACTAGGTAACATCCAGTGATATTATAAAATCCCGGCTCTCAAGGTCGGGATTTTTGTTTTTTAAGAATTGATTGATTTGGTTTCTCCCTCTTAGGCTTTCCCTTCCTAGATGATGTGGGGGCTCCTGGTTTCTTTGGAGAGGTACGCTTGCCTTTAAATTTTTCTTTAATTTGGATTATGCGGCAGATACCAAAAGTTGCTGCTAGATATATATCTCTTCGCTGACCGTAAAGATCTGGAGCTCCAGGTTTCGTATCCAATTTAGGTAAACCCGATGGATCAACTCCTGGTGGCCCTGACGGATTTTTTAATTCACTGATGTAGCCTGAACTTCTTGGATCGAAGATTCCAAAATTAGCTCGACCATCGAAACTAATGCTCCAATCATCACTAAGATCAAAATCGGAGTGAAACCCAACGCCGGCGAATAATTGGAATTTGGCAAACTTATCATTCGAAACGTAGGTGTTATTATCTTGGTTGGGCACGTACACACCGTCATAAGAAACCTGGTAAGCGGGGTCATTAGGCACACTAACACCTACAGGATAAGCAAGTTTTCTAGCGCTCGAAGATGCATTAATAGAAATAGTTTCTTTGCCGCTCAAGAGATAGCTGAAACTTAAACCAGCTACAACGCTTAAACGAAAAAAGGCAACATCATTTAAATGTAGTTTTAAAGCTATGGGCAACGAGAGGTAATTCATTTGGACATCCCTCGTACCTACGTTTCCACCCAGGTAATTGACGATCGTGAATTTTTGACCGATCTGTAAATATTCAGGCGTAATAAGAAATCCGTAACCTACTTTGTCATATCCGTAAGAGATACCAATGGGCGTTCCTCTAAATGTAAATTTTCCATAGAAGCGTGGATCGTTTACCAATCCTTGGTCGATTGTAAAGGGGATATTAAAGCCACCAAATACACCAAATGATTCGACTTCCTGACCAAAGGAAGCTGCCGAAATAGCTGTGAGAAAGCCCAGGATTAGAAACTTCATTTAGCGTTGTAGAACGAGTTATAATCGTTTCAAAAATCGACTTCAAGCCCCACTTTTCATCATGCAGAATTACAAAACTAAGATAATTACTGAATGATTAACTTAATTTTACCCTATCATATAATTTAGAAAAATGATTAAAGACTTTTTTTCAGACATCCGATGGAAAGGGAATATTTATCTAGCTCTCGTTCTTAGTTTATGCTTAGTCATGCTGCTCTATTCGGTGAGTCGTATTGGATTTTATTTTTTTAATCTTTCTTTTTTTCCTGGCATGACTTGGTCGCGAATGGGAGTCATTTTGTTGGGAGGATTGCGTTTTGATTTGTCTGCAACTTTGTATTCCAATTCACTTTATATCCTGTTAATGATTTTGCCGTTAACGTTTCGATTCAAGGATTGGTATCAAAAGCTTCTTTATTGGATTTTTATTATCGTCAATTCCATTGCATTTGCAATTAATACGGCAGACTTTATTTACTACCGTTTCACATTGCGAAGAACTACAGTTAGTGTTATCGATCAATTTAAGAATGAAGAGAACCTTGGTCGATTGACCTTTCAATTTTTGATTGATTACTGGTATGCTGTTCTATTTTGGATACTAATTATTACTGCCCTTGTTTTTATTTATCGAAAAATAAAATTTTCTGGACCTCAGCAACGCAACCATTTAGTTTTTTATAGCACAGGAGTGATTGCCATGCTGCTATCCATTTATCTTTTTGTAGGAGGAGCCAGAGGGGGATTTCGAGGAAGTACAAGGCCGATTACTCTTAGCAATGCGGCGGCTTATGCGGAAACTCCGAATGAAATCAGCTTAGTATTAAATACACCATTTGCTCTGATGCGAACGGCCAAGGCCAATGTCATAAAAAAAGTCAATTACTTTTCTTCTGAAGAAGAATTGAACAAAGTATTTACACCATTAAGATTGCCTAAGGACACTACATCTTTCAAACCATTGAATGTGGTTGTGATTATCCTCGAAAGTTTTTCGAAGGAATTTATTGGAGTCTATAATAAAGACATTGACAATGGTAACTATAAAGGTTATGCTCCATTTTTAGATTCGTTGATCAGTGTGAGCCAAGCATATCAATATTCACTCGCCAATGGACGCAAATCAATTGATGCTATGCCATCCGTAATTAGTAGCATTCCTTCTATTGAAGTGCCTTATGTATTGTCTCACTTTTCTGGAAATAAAGTCAACAGTCTTGCCAGCTTGCTGAAAGAGAAAGGATACTACACAGCCTTCTTCCACGGAGCACCTAACGGTTCCATGGGTTTTGATGCCTTTGCCAATTTATCAGGCTTTGGTAACTACTTTGGAAAAACAGAGTATAATAATGACGATGATTTTGATGGCTATTGGGGAATTTGGGATGAGCCTTTCCTTCAGTTTTATGCCAGAAAAATGGATTCGTTTAAGCAACCCTTCTTTACAACGTTATTTACTGTTTCATCACATCATCCTTATAATTTACCAGAAGGATATGAGAATAAATTCAAAGGTGGACCGAAGTTAGTTCATCGAACAATCGAATACACTGACTTTGCATTAAAGAGATTTTTCAAATCAGCGAGTGCTATGCCTTGGTTTAATAATACACTCTTTGTAATTACAGCCGATCATGCTTCAGCTGAAATTCAAGTGCCTGAATACAATTCAGCATGGGGTTACTTCTCAATTCCAATATTCTTTTATCATGCAGGAGAGAATAGCGGAGGATTACGAAAAGAGATTATACAGCAAATAGATATTATGCCTTCTGTTCTTGGTTATCTACACTATGATCATCCCTATGTTGCGTTTGGCAGGGACATTTTTCATGACTCAGTAAAGCCTTTTGCTTTTAATTATCTAAACAATGTTTATCAGATGTTTCGTGGAGACTACCTTTTGCAATTTGACGGATCAAAAGCAACGACATTGTATCAATTTAAGAAGGACAGAACCTTACAAAATAATTTAGTGAATGAATTACCGGATACAGTGAGGAATATGGAAAATTCTTTGAAAGCCTTTATTCAACAGTACAATAATCGAATGGTGGATAACAATTTAACCACTGAAGGAAGCCAATTAAAGAGACCTGTCAATAAATAAAAAAGCTGCACTTTGGTGCAGCCTTCATAATGGGATATTTTGTAATTCGTTATTTCAGAAACTTATGAGCGCGATCCATCAATAATTTGCGATCGGCCGTAATTGTAGGATCACTATAGATACGAGCAGAAAGCTCAGCAACAACACCCTTTTTATAACCTAGCTTTTCAGCTACTTGCTCGCAGAAATGGATTTCACTCTTAAAGACCTGGCCATCGCTTTTCATTAATTGGATCAGGTGATATAGATTTTCAAATTTTTGATCTTCAGAAAAAGAAGAAAGGTTGCCGATAGGCTGTGGTTTTTTCAACATGCCATCAATTTCTTCTTTAGTCATGCCATTGGCCTTCCCAATCATGTGAATGACTTTGGCTTCTTTTTCGGCTACAGTATTATCGCTGGCTGCAAGGTTAATCAATACGTTTAGTTGTTCTTTAATCATGATGTTTTAATATTTACGCGAAAATAATTCTGATCGATATCGAAATTTAGCTAAAATTCAATTATTTCTTACATCGTTTAAAAAATTAATACCACCTTGACGATCTATGCAACCTTATCGAATTAGGCTTGTCTTTAGACAAATTAATGTGAATTTATGAAGAAGTCAATCGTTGTTTTAATCTGGTTCATTACCACTCCATTGTGGGCTCAGCAAACTGAAACAAGATCGCTGAGTTCTTTTAAAGGAATTAAAGTTTCACAGGCCATAGATGCTTATCTTAAAAAGGGGGACAAGGAGAGTGCAAGAGTAGAAGTAAC
>DASYTA010000554.1:0-6381 GCA_036002745.1 Cyclobacteriaceae bacterium
CCCAACCCAGCAAGGATAGCATTGTCCTGACCAACATTTTTTTTTAAACTTATTCCCTTAATTCTTTTATTGATTTTGGACAAGGAAGCAATTTTTTCCCAGCTTCGATCTTTACTTTTATCATTCACCAATATCAATTCATAATTGATATTTCGCATTGCCTCAACAATTTGCTCATGCAGCGGTTCCAATGAATTCTCTGAATTGTAAACAGGTACAACAATACTGATTTCCATTTCTTATTATTTCTTTACAAGTTTTACAATTAAATCCTTTCCTTGCCCGTGCAAAATTTCGTATCGGAAATTCAATGCTTCACTATAGGTTTGTAACATATCCAAAAAAGATGATCGATTATAGCGAAAAGATTCATTCCCCTTACCGGCATTAGCAGATCTTTTTGCTATCGCGCCAACGATTCCCTTTCTGCTTGAAAGATTCAAAACGGGTTCAGATATAATGACCAAACTAATCGCTTGCAATATCTTGCCCAGTATTTGTTTGGTATTGGGATGAAAATGATATAACGATCCAATCATGATGCAAAGATCTGCAGTGAGCAATGCTTGTATTGTAATCAAATCTTCAACATTGGCGAGATGTCCTTTTTTTGAGCTTGCCTCACAAAACTTTCATTAATATCCATCCCTATCCATTCAAGCCTATTTTTTTTGCAATGATCGGCAATCACAATATCTCCAAAACACAATTCAAGAATTTTTGAATTCTCAGGTAGCATTTTGATTTGGTCAATAATCGGTGCGAATCTCTGCTTATATTTTCCCAGATATAAAACGTTCATAAAAAAACGATATAAGAGGATGTGTCTATATATGATACTTTGAGTCATTAAATTTTAGTGAGGAAAGCTATCTTTGCCTTCCTAATATTGTAAAAATAACGTTTTAATGATAGTTCTAAATAAGCCGCATCTTACTGGAAAGGAAAGTGAATATATCGGCCAGGCAATTAAAGGGCAGAGCTCGGGCAATGGGGTCTTTACAAAAAAATGTCATCAATTTTTTACTGAAAAATATGGGTTCAAGAAAACATTGCTGACTACATCATGCACCGATGCGTTGGAGATGTGCGCCTTGCTACTCAATATCCAGATTGGAGATGAAGTAATAGTGCCATCCTATACGTTTGTTTCGACAGCAAATGCTTTTGTATTGCGAGGAGCAAGGATTGTATTTGTCGATTCTTGCGAACATCAACCGAATATCGATGTTTCAAAAATTGAGGAACTCATCACGCCACGAACAAAGGCCATCGTAGTTGTTCATTATGCAGGTGTAGCCGTTGATATGGATACTGTTATGAATCTGGCGGATCGATATAATTTATTTGTTATTGAAGATGCTGCTCAAGCTATTGACGCCTATTATAATAAGAGAGCACTTGGCAGCATTGGTCACCTTGCCTGTTTTTCATTTCACGAAACAAAAAATATTATATCAGGTGAAGGTGGATTGCTCGTAATCAACGATGAACGGTTTATTCAAAGAGCAGAAGTTTTATGGGAAAAAGGCACTAACCGAAGCGCGTTTATTCGGGGGGAGGTTGATAAATATGGCTGGGTTGATGTCGGGTCATCCTTTTTGCCTTCCGAACTCATTGCTGCCTTTTTATTTGCCCAGTTGGAACATTTGGAGACTATTCAACAGAAGCGTAAGCATGTTTGGAATTACTACATGAGAGCACTTTTAGAAGTTGCCGGAAATTTTGATATCCAACTACCGTGCATTCCCAACTATGCGCAGCACAATTCTCATATTTTTTATTTGGTTTGTAACTCATTTGATCAACGAAATCATTTAATATCCAATCTGTATGCATCTAACATTCAGGCACCCTTCCATTATCCACCCCTACATTTAAGTAATTTTTACCTTCAGACTCACAAACCGAAAATATTACCCAACGCATCCAAATTTTTTGACCGACTGATTCGTTTACCGATCCATTCTCATCTATCTAAAACTGATCAAGATTATGTGATTGCAGAACTTATAAAAGCGTTGCAATCTTCCCTACATTAGAAGTTATTTATACTTTTGCCACCAAATTTCTATTAAAACGCATTCCTTATGGAAAACCAAAGACCTAACTCATCTGATGAAATCGATTTGAGCCAACTATTCTCTAAAATCGGTGACTTTTTTAAAAACATGGGTTTGGGTTTCATGCGCTTTTTTGCTTTGCTAAGAAGAATCCCTCTTGAGAATAAATTTCTTTTTATTGTGCTAATTATTGCAAGCATAATAGTAGGCTTTTCGTATTCTAAGTTTGTTAGAAAGAAATTCTACGAGTCATCAATGATTCTTAGTTCCGATTATTTGAACAAAAGATTGGTAGACAATACTGTTGAAAAACTGAATTTATTAGCTGAGGAAGAAAATAAACACGGACTAGCAAAGGTCCTAAATATTTCTGATACATTGGCAGGCAATATTGTTGAATTTAAGGCCAAACCATTTATCGCTGAAAAAGATCTTATCGAGTTAGAGGTCTTAAAGGAGCAACTCAAGAATGCTCAGGCAAATGCAAAAAATGAAAAAGTAATAGAACAAGTAGTAAAGCGAATCGATATAGAGAATCGTCATGCGTTCGAAATAACCGTTAAAACCTATAATCCAACTTTCATTGGAGCTTTACAATCAGCTCTCGTCAATCATTTCAAAAATAATGATTACATCAAAAAACGTATTGAAATAAACAAAGCCAATCTATTAGAAAAAAAGACAAAATTGTTTCGTGATCTTCAAAAACTGGATAGCTTGAAATTTATAATTTTCGATAATTATAAAAGTATGGCTGCTCAAAGTAGGCAAGGATCAAATAATGTTATCCTAAGCGACAAGGCTGTAACTGATCCAGTTGAAATATATACCCAGGATTTATCTTTGTACAATCAATTCCAAGATGTTAATGAAAGGATTTATCTTCAAAAAGATTTCGAAGTTATAGATGGCTTTACTGAGTTTAGCGAACCTTCCAGTGCAAGCCTTAGGAAGATTATCTCTATTTCAATTTTAATAGGAATTGGTGTTGCTTATTTAACTGTGGCACTATCAGCTTTTGATAGATACCTGGCTTCCTTCAAGTAAAATCGTGCAATTATTTTCATTATTGCAAAAGGAATTTCAATTGGAGCTAAGGCGCAAGTCAGTAGTTGCCGGATTAAGTTTGTATCTCTTTAGCACCGTATTCATAAGCTATTTGGCTTTTGCCTTAAAACAAAACTTGATCAGTCCGTTGGTATGGAGCGCATTGTTCTGGATTACAATTTTGTTTACATCCATTAACACTGTTGCCAAAAGTTTTATCGGAGAAAAGAAGGGCCTTGAAATTTATTATTACTCCATCGCCAGACCGGTTGATATCCTATTATCAAAAATTACTTACAATTTTATATTGTGTCTCCTCCTCTCCATAACAGGCTATATTTTGTTTACTCTATTTCTCAATAATCCAATTCACGACAAACCTCTTTTTGCCGCTACTCTTGCATTAACTTCTCTTGGTTTTGCCTCCTCGCTTACGCTACTTTCTGGAATTGCATCGAAAGCTAATAACAGCAACATCCTCATGGCGGTGCTTAGCTTTCCAATTGTGATTTCTATTTTATTGATGGCCATCAAAATTACTAAGAACTGTATTGATGACTTAGACTCAAGTGTGAGCTATAGTTCATTGCTTTCCTTGTTGGCGATAAATTGCTTAGTAACTGCCGCTTCATATTTACTTTTTCCCTTTATCTGGAAAAATTAAATTTGCTATTTATAATACCCAGTAGGCAATCACGATTAAATTTTTTCGCTTCGCTCTTCACTTTATATTTGCAACTATGTTACGCTTCGTTTTTGTCGTTTTATTTAGCCTGTTTTTTTTAGCTCAACTCAAAGCTCAGGAAACGGGTTATCAAATTGGGTACATTGTCACAAATGAAAACGACACCATCAAGGGGATGGTTAAAAATAAAAATTTAGCACCCTATAGGGTTCTGACAGAAATAAAATTCAAAAAGAATAATGATGGCAAAATGGAGATTTTCTCTCCTGTTCAATTAAAGGGTTTTCAAATCGGTCCGGCAAAATATCTATCAGTAGATTTAAAAATGAATGGATTTAATGAGAAATCATTTGTTGAAGTGATTGTTGAGGGTTATTTAAATTATTACGAACTAGAGTCGTCAGCATTTGGTGCCGGCAAGTCAGTCACCTATGTCATACTTCAACGGAAGGGAGAAAAAAAACAGGTCTATTATTCTAAAAGTGATTTATTGTTCAACTTTAAGAAAACCCTTACAGAATATCTGAAGGACATGCCTAATCTTTGCGAGAAGATTAATGACGGAACTTATAAAAAGAAAGACATTGAAAAAATTGTAAATGAATATAATCAGTAGAAGATAAGTAGGGATCTGAAATTTACTTTAAGAAAAAATATGAGGTCAAACTGGTGGAAAATTTTAAGTATTGTGCTGTTGATCTACGCGATAATTGGTGGTTTACTCTTTGAAGTACCCCGGCTACATATCGTCAATGAAACAATCCGCAGCCTGTACTTTCATGTACCAATGTGGTTTGGTATGGTATTCCTCTTTCTTGCATCAATGATTTACGCTATACGTTATTTGAGTAATCCAAATTTCAAAGACGATACATATTCGGTAGAATTTGCAAACGTCGGTTTGATCTATGGCATTCTGGGGATCATCACCGGAATGATTTGGGCCAATTATACGTGGGGCTCGCCCTGGCACGGCGACCCAAAACAAAATGGAGCAGCCATTGCCCTTCTTGTATACCTCGCATATTTTATTTTGCGTGGTTCTGTTAACAGTGAGGAGCAACGTGCACGACTTAGTGCTGTTTATAATATTTTCGCTTTTGTCGCGATGATCCCATTGATCTTCATCATTCCACGCATGACCAGTAGTATGCATCCTGGGAGTGGTGGCAATCCAGGATTTAATATGTACGACCTCGACAGTAAAATGAGAATGGTTTTTTACCCGGCAGTAATTGGCTGGATTTTGCTCGGAACTTGGATCAGTACATTACGCATTAGAATGAGATTAGTGGAAGAAAAAATTATTGAATCAGAAGATGAAAAAAGTAACTAAGATTTTACTGGGATTATTGTTAATCATTAACCCAACACTCTTCGCACAGGATGCGCAAATGGCTGACACGATGCGTTCCGAAGGAAAAATCTACGTTGTAGTAGCCATTATTCTTGTCATTTTCTTCGGATTAATCGGTTATCTTATTTACACCGATCGCAAAATTTCCAAATTGGAAAAGAAGCTGGAGTAAGTCATCTTTTTCCGAATTATTAGTCATACACCCTATCGTGCTAATTGACTAATTTTGCTCCTTTCAAGGAAGAATATGAAACTGTCACATATCATCGCCATAGTCGTCATTGCAGTCGCCATTGGTATCATCGTTTTCACCGCAGGAGATGCAAGCACCTATGTTAATTTTGGTCAAGCCTATGAAATGGCTTCCACAGGAAATGAAACTCCTATTCACGTTGTCGGTCAATTGAAAAAAGATGATAATGGTCAAGTAGTGGGATTGGAGAACAGTGAAGACAAACTTTCTTTTTCATTCATACTGGTGGACGACAATAAAAAAGAGCAAAAGGTAGTATACAACGAGCCCATGCCTCCTGATTTCTTGCGAAGTGAGAAAGTGGTAGTCGTTGGAAGTTATCAACACGATCAATTCGTAGCCAAAAAGATTTTGCTTAAGTGCCCCAGTAAATATCAAGATCAAAAGCTTAATGCCGGAGTATAATTTAAAATTTGAGAATAAAGTTTTTGTGGGTGCTAATCGATTAATCTTCAAATTTTCAAATTAGAAATGCATTATTTCATCGGCAATCTTGGCCACCTGTTTGTTATCGCTTCGTTTGTTACTTCAGTAGTTGCAGCATTTGCTTATTGGAAAAGTTTTTACTCGATTGACAACTCTGAAAAAGAAGAGTGGAGGAAAAATGCCAGGACTGCTTTTTATGTTCACGGCTTAACGGTGCTTGGTATAGTCGCTGTTCTCTTCACTATCATTTACAAACATTACTTCGAATATCACTACGCGTATAGTCATTCCTCATTACATCTTCCCGGTCAATACATGGTCTCTTGCTTTTGGGAAGGTCAAGAAGGAAGTTTTTTGCTGTGGATGTTTTGGCAGGCAGTGTTGGGCATCTTGCTCATGAATACCAAACATGGCTGGGAAGCGCCTGTTATGATTGTGTTTGCCTTAGTGCAGGCATTTCTTGCCTCTATGATTTTAGGTGTTGTGATTCCTTTAGCTGATTTTAAAATTGGAAGCTCACCCTTCATTCTATTACGCGACGCCCTAAGCG
>DASYTA010000555.1:0-6563 GCA_036002745.1 Cyclobacteriaceae bacterium
TCAAGTTCTTTTTTTGCTTCATCGTATTTGCCATTGGCTTGGAGTGATTTGGCATAGTAGAGGCCAACAGAATCTTTTTTTGTGCCGCGACCTTTCGCCTTGGCATAAAAAGGTTCGGCATCTTTTATTCGATTGGAGAGACGATAGGATTCAGCTACAAAGTAGTTGGCTTTCGGATTATTGGGCTGTTTAGCAAGTACATCTCTGTAATGGGCGATAACCTTTTCGTATTTCGCATATTTAAATGCCTTCTGCGCTTTCTTTTCAGGACTGCATGAAACCACCCCAAGAGTAATGACTAAAAAAAGCAGCGACTTAAACTTAAAAGACGACATCATACGGTTTCTCAAGTGGAAGTAAAACTACAAAATATTTGGCCTATACTGATAACGTATCTTTAGGCAAATATTTTGTTAACCATGATTTTTGTGCGGAAGTTTTCCAATTGATTTCCAATTCTGCTTTGCTGGCAACAAGATTATTAAAAGTCTGAGAAGCAGAGGTAAGTTCACCAGATTGAAACAATGATTTGAGTTGACTCAGAGAATAAGTCTGAACTTTTTCATTTTCAAGAAATGCAACCCTGCTTCGATCGAAAAAATCAATGTTAAGTCGGCTTCCTAATTCTTTTAACACTCGAACCGAGCCGTCAATAGAGCAGCCACTGGCCCCGGCTGAACTTTCGTCAACTACTAAAATGATAAATTGATGATGTTCAATTTTAAAAGATGTTTGCAGAGGGTTTCCATGGGCTTCCCATTGGGAGCAAAAACTCAATACTGAATCCGAAATAATCTTTTCTTCATCAATCGAGAACGGTCGATCGGATTGATAAATCCAAATCCGCGAATGCGGAGGTAACTTTTCAAAAGGAATAAACATGATTTAAATCGGCTACGACTTTCCAACAACTGTTATCGAAATAAAATTCAATCAAAGAGATTCAGCAATTAGCTCTGCTAAATCTTTCACCTTCACTTCGTTTTCTTTCTCTTTATTTTTTACTCCATCGGTCATCATTGTCATACAAAATGGACAAGCCACCGCAATGGTGGAGGCACCTGTTGCCAAAGCTTCCTCGGAACGATCAACATTGATATCTTTTCTACCTTTCTCAGGCTCTTTAAACATTTGTGCTCCCCCCGCTCCACAACATAAACCTGTAGTGCGGCAACGTTTCATTTCCACTAGGTCGGCATCTAGAGCCTGAAGCACTTCTCGTGGGGCTTCGTAAATGTTATTCGCTCGACCCAGGTAACATGAATCGTGATAGGTGATCTTTTTTCCTTTGAATGAACCACCATTCGTCAATTTTATTTTTCCTTCGTTGATGAGTTGCTGTAAAAAAGTCGAATGATGAATCACCTCATAATTTCCACCCAATTCGGGATACTCATTTTTCAACGTGTTGAAGCAATGGGGGCAAGCGGTTATGATTTTTTTAATTCCATAACCATTTAACACCTGGATATTGTTCATGGCCTGCATCTGAAAAAGAAACTCATTGCCAGCCCGGCGAGCAGGATCGCCAGTGCAAGTTTCTTCCGTGCCGAGAACAGCAAATTTTGTTTGTGTGGCATTGAGGATTTTTACGAATGCTTTCGTAACACGCTTAGCGCGATCATCAAAGGATCCGGCGCAGCCTACCCAAAAAAGAACTTCAGGTGTTTCGCCTTTAGCAACTAATTCAGCAACAGTTGGTGCATTCATTTTTTCTAATTAATCCTTTGCCCAATTAAACCGATCGCTGGGCGAAAATTTCCAGGGAGCAAAACTGGTTTCAATATTTTGAAACATCGAATTCCATTGCGCCGGTGAGCCACTTTCTTCCATGGCTACAAACCTTCTCAATTCAAGAATAATTTCGAGTGGGTTAATCATTACAGGGCAAGCTTCGACACAAGCGTTGCAACTCGTGCAGGCATTGATCTCTTCTTTGGTGACGTAATCATTCAATAAAGTCTTTCCATCATTCAATCCTTGTCCACCTTTTTCTAAATTTCTTCCAACTTCCTCCATGCGATCGCGGGTGTCCATCATGATTTTGCGCGGGGAAAGTTTTTTTCCTGTCAGGTTAGCCGGGCATTCGCTCGTGCATCGTCCGCATTCCGTACAAGAGTAAGCAGCCATTAAGTTATTCCAACTTAAATCGTTGACATCTTTTGCTCCGAACCTTCCTGGCTCTGCTGGTGCGGTGGGAGCCGGTGCCAAGCCTAGCATCGATTTTACTTCGTTGGTAACAACGGGCATGTTGTTGATGTGTCCCTTTGCTTCAAGGTTGGCGTAGTAAGTGTTAGGAAAAGCCATGAAAATATGGAGGTGCTTGGAGTAGGTAACGTAAATGGCGTATGCTAAAATTCCGATGATGTGAAACCACCAGCATGCTCTTTCTACAAAAATTAAAAAGGGTGTGCTAAAATTTTGCATGATGGGTGCATAAAGCGAACTAAAGAAAAGTTTGCCTGTTGTTACGTAATGACTATCGCGAGTTTGTAAAATCTGATCGGCCGCATTCATCTTTAAAATCGCCAACATCAAAACGATTTCTCCGATCAAAATCAAATTGGCATCTAGCCGAGGCCAAGCAGTCATTTCAGCAGACCAGAAGCGAGGAATCTTTAAAACATTTCTGCGTATGAGGAATGAAATACATGCTATCAACACGGCTACGGCTAGAAACTCGAAGAAGTTCATCGCCACATTATAAAAACTGCCGAGGTAAGGAGCGAAGATGCGGTGTGTTCCAAAAATTCCATCGATAATAAACTCGAGCACTTCCAAATTGATGATTAGAAAACCGGCATAGATTAAAAAATGCAGCGAGGCTGGGATGATGCGCTTGAACATTTTCTTTTGACCAAAGGCTACCAAAAGCATATTGGATAAGCGTTCGTTTTTATGGTCGGTGATTTCTTTCTTTTTACCCAGCCGGATATTGTCGCGGATTCGCAATACACGTTTGCGAATGAAGAAACCGGCAGCGCCTAAAATGATAATGAAAAGGATTTGCTGAAGGATAGCCATGTCCAAAATTAGGGATTCAAAGCGAATTAAGTCAATGTGCAGGTGAATACCTTCCGCCAGGAAAAATTGAAAAATTTTCTATTTCTGTTAATTATTTTACTTTTGCGTCCCGCTTTGGTAAAAAGTGGTGTTTTTCTCCGGTGACGTAGCTCAGTTGGTAGAGCAAAGGACTGAAAATCCTTGTGTCGGGGGTTCAATTCCCTCCGTCACCACAGATAAAAGCGAAAGTTGGTCTCAAAAAGGCCAACTTTTTTTATTTCTCACTTCTCTGAAAGTTTTCTGCCGGCAATTGCTTTTTATTGACAAGAGGCAGCTTGGTCATCTGGCTAACATCGACGGCATAAACACCAAAATCTTCTGTCACCCTTCCATTCAGTTCATAAAAACCACGACCGCGAAAAGGAAAATCCCGGGCTGAGTCGGGAAAATGGACGGTATCAAACACTTCACCATTTACATCATAGAAAGTGCCAAAGCACATGTGCTCTTTGGTTTTCATGGTGTAGGCATCTTTGGTGGTGATCAAATAACCAACCATGCAAACTTGCCCATGCTTTTTCTGTGAAAGATCGCAAGCGAAAGTGTCACCATAGTTTTGAGCCGCCAATAAATCGAACGGATTACAAAGAGAAAACCCCAGCAGCTCAATTTCATCGAAAGCATCTTCCAACGGATCGCGTTTCAATTCCGGCAGTGGATATTCTTTTGGTTCTGTATCAAATAAATCAGCCGTGGCGTCCAATTTATTTCCTGTTTTCCGGCTTGCATTCCCCACGGTACGATTGAAGAATAAAAGAGACTCCCACAGAAGTTTTTGTTTTGTTTTTCCGGCAAAGCGGAAAGCACCTATTCGAATTAAAATTCTCAATTGCTCCAAGCCGATGCCGGGTGTGCGCCTCAGGAAATTATCAAGACTTTTATAAGGGCCATTTCGGATTCGTTCAGCTTCAATGTGTTGGCCGATTTTTGTTTCCAGGCTTTTCAAGTGAACAAACCCAATGTAAATGGAATCACCGTGAATAGTAGTGAGGTAATTGCTGTTGTTAACACAAGGAGCTTCAATCTGTGCACCGTTCATTCGTGCTTCGTGGAAATAAAATTCAGTGCGATAGAAACCGCCAAAGTTGTTGATCACACCCACCATGAACTCCAGTGGATAATAAGCTTTCAAAAATAAACTTTGATAACTCTCGACAGCATAACTCGCCGAGTGACCTTTGGCAAACGAGTAGCCGGCAAAACTTTCGATTTCAAACCACACTCGGTCGGTCACCTTTTGGTCGTAACCGATACGCGAGCAGTTCTCAAAAAATTTATCTTTCACCCGTTGAAATTCTTCGCGCGAGCGATACTTGCCGCTCATGCCTCGGCGTAGCACATCGGCTTCTGTTAAAGTGAGTTCGGCAAAATAATGAGCCACTCTAATTACATCTTCCTGATATACCATTACACCATATGTGTCGTGCATGATCTCATCCATCTTCGGATGAATGGACTCCCAGGGAATCCCTTTTTGATGTTTATGATATCGCTCAATATAGGCTTTCATCATTCCAGAACTGGCTACGCCCGGACGAATGATTGAGCTCGCAGCAACCAGCGTGAGATAATCATCACAACGAAGTTTGCCAAGCAACATTCGTGTAGCAGGCGACTCTACGTAAAAGCAACCCATCGCTTTGCTATTGCGCATGAGGTCTTTTATTTTCTCATCGTTCTTAAATTTTTTGAATTGATACACATCCACATCCACACCTTTGTTTCGCTTGATGTGCTTCACAGTTTCCTTGATGTGACCTAACCCGCGTTGACTGAGAATATCAAATTTGTAAATGCCAAAATCTTCAGCTGCATGCATTTCAAATTGAGATACAGGTAAACTCTTAGGCGGAAACTCCGTAGCGGTGTAAGCATAGATTGGTTTTTCTGTGATGAGTACTCCGCCAGCGTGAATAGAAATATTTGCGGGCAATTCTTTCTTCACGATGTAATCGGCATAGGCCATCACTTTTTGCGCGATGTGGTCGCGCTTCATTTTATTATCATGTCGACCTTCAACTAGGTTGTCGATTTCTTCTTTTGGCAAACCAAAAACTTTTCCCAACTCGCGAATGATTGATTTAGCCTGATACGTGACATGAGTCCCCAATAAACAAACATGATCGGGTTTATGTGTTTTAAAAAGATAATCATAGATGGCATCGCGATTATCCCATGAAAAATCGATATCGAAATCAGGAGGAGAAACGCGCTCTTCATTTAAGAAGCGTTCGAAATACAAATCCAATTCAATCGGATCAACATTGGTAATGCCCAAACAATATGCCACCGTGCTGTTCGCTCCGCTCCCTCGCCCTACGAAATCAAAGCCTTGACTTTTCGCGTGATCGATTAAATCGAGGGTGATCAAGTAATACGAAGTGAATTGTTTGTGGGCGATAATGCGCAATTCTTTTTCTATACGATCGATCCATATTTTTTCCTCGGCATTTTCTTGATCTGCATAAATCCGATTAAAACCTTGACGTGTTTTCTCACGCAATACTTTCATGTCTTCTTCAACGCTGCCGAAAAAATGCTTTTTATTTTTATCAACACCAAGATCACATTGAATAGAACACTGATCCAATAATAGTTTTGCGTTGACAAATAACTCCGGGAAATCCTCAAATTGTTTTTGCAGCTCGGACTCGGATAACATGTACTCTTCTTTGCGTGCTTGCTGATTCTCCTGAAGTTTGCTGAGTAAAGTGTTATTGGCGATGCTGCGTAATAGTCGATGAGTGTTATGATCGCGATAAACGAGCTTTGTCTTTTTGGTTTTTGGATCTACTGCTTTTTGTGGTGGGAGAAATGTGACGGGATAAAGTGCTACAAATTTGTGGAGGTAATCTTTTCTTGAAGAACTAGCAGCAAAAGACGTGAGTTCATTGCTTCGCACCCCAATATATTCGTGTGCAAGAAGTAATTCGGGTTCTATTTTTCCGAAAGGATAAATAATAAAAGCATTTTCAATTTCAGGGGCACGAATAGGAAACCGCTTGTCTTCGCGATTGTGAAAAGAAAGAAACCGGTTGAGTTTTTCAAAGCCATCATTATTTTTGGCGATGATAATGTAAAGGAGTTCGTTTTCTTCTCCTCGGAATTCAATCCCCACCGCGATGTCGAGATTGTACGGAGCTTTCCCAAACTTGGTGAGCCCATTATTGCGCGGTTTGTTCTCATCGCAAATGCGAAGCATCTCTAAATAAGAAGCCACATTGTTGATTTCAGTGAGTGCTAGTTTGTGAATGCCACAGCGCTTGGCCTCTTCAAAAAGTTTTTTGATCGGCAGTGTGCCGTATTTGAAACTGAACCCGGTGTGGCAGTTGAGGTACATCAGCTAGCAGACAACGAAGAACCTAATTCAAACTCGGCATGCTTCAACCATCGATTGTTAACCCTTTTTAGAATGGTGACACATGTACAAACAAAATCACGGGCATAGGTCATGATTTTGAACATTTCCCACAAACGGTCTCTATCATAGGGTTTTAAAT
>DASYTA010000556.1:0-2982 GCA_036002745.1 Cyclobacteriaceae bacterium
CTTGGTTTGTCAACAATAGCTTTTATTATTTCACTCATTGGGTTGAGCGTTTTCAAGAAGTCGATCAAGTCCGAAAACAAGCCTTTATCTTCTTCTGCGCCTACGAACAAAAACAAGCAAGAGATAAGCAAGAGGGTTTTAAATGCTCTCATTTCATTTTTTGTTTTTTTGATTTTGTATTTGATTTTGATTCAGAAGGCTCATCATTTCTTTTTCGCACAAAAATTAGAATTGCTCCAAGAAAGGTGAAGATTGCTGGCGTGAGCAGATTTGTCCAATATCGAGCATTCCAACTATCATTAGTATAAACCCACATTGGAATTGTGAGAACAATCATCACTATCCCTAAAACTACTTGACTGCGTGAGATGAGTTCGCCAATTTTCATAATGGAATTTGACGAATGAAGATAGCTATTGCATTTGATCAACTGACAATCAACATAAAAATTTTAATCAGGATTTTCTTACTAACTTTCTTACTAACTTTTGAAAAGCATAAAAAAACCGCATTTCTGATTTGAAAATGCGGTTATTTTTATTGAGAGTCGGGGTGGCCAGATTCGAACTGACGATCTCTTGGTCCCAAACCAAGCGCGATACCGGGCTACGCTACACCCCGAACTTTTTTCGAGCCGCGAAGGTAGGAAAAGATTTCTACCTAACAACTCTTTTTTGTGATCCGGCAGGGAATCGAACCCCGAACCGTCAGATTAGAAATCTGATGCTCTATCCAGTTGAGCTACCGGACCAGACTACGCTAAAGCTTCGTCTGGCAGGCCAAAATCTACAAGCACACATACCAAGTCAAAAAAGAATTCTTTTTTTTAGCACAGCCTTGCCAGAACCAGTCTTGAAATATTTTTCCAACTCTCTGGCTTTAGTTTCGGTCTTGACGGCAACATATGCCTCAATTTCGAATGGAGCATAATGTTTAGTTGATATATTCAATCCTTCATTATGCTCTGCGAGCCTCCTTTCTAATTCATTGGTTGAGCCAATGTAAATAAATGGACGACCAATACTTTTAAGAACGTATACGAACCACATATGGCCTGCTAAACGAAGCTTTAGCGTAGTTTAGCGTAGTTTAGCGGAGGGGGGGGGATTCGAACCCCCGGTACGGTTTAACCCGTACGACAGTTTAGCAAACTGCTGGTTTAAGCCTCTCACCCACCTCTCCGGGCAAAACGGAGCGCAAATATATCATTTGAATTCTGAAATTCAGGCGTGCGTCCGCGAATTTTAGTACTTGGCCAGTTTTTTTCCTCTCATCAAGGTTCCAGTAAGTGCCGCGAAGCCTCCAACAAGACTGCCAATCACTGTTGTCATAATAAAAACATTAGCAGGAAAAAGCTTGCTTACTTTCTCGGTTAGAATGGATTGCGTGGTGAAGTCCAGGTAATAAGCCATCCCCAACCAGAGTAATCCTGCACCGAAAAAGCCCGCAGCAAAAGATGTCTTTCCACTGTAGTGGAAAATAAACCCGATGATCAAGGCAGCAACTGCCATTGTCCACCACGGTAAAAAAAACTGAAGGATGAAGCAACCAGCAATCGTGACTAATGTTTGTAATAAAAATTTCATTTCTCTTCTGGTTTTAAAGTAGATGACGACATCGCAAATGGGTTCATTTGTTCAGATGACGAATTAAAATGAAGATTAAAATAATGATCGGCTACCCAGACATCTATCATGTTGTTGTAATAAGGGCTACCGGGATTTCCTGACTGGCCACCAGGATAAACACCCCAAGCTTTCACACCTTGCTTCTCAAGGCTCGTTACCATTCTCCAGCTCGGGCCATTGCGCTTGCTGTGAGCGTTCACTATGCTGCCATTGCCACCGTGCTTTACATGATAGCTGAGTGGCGCAAGTCGCGCTAAATGTTGGATATAAGAATCTTTAAACTCGGCCCATTCCGGATTCTTCTTTTTCTCCTGCTTCCACTTTTCTATTGCTTTCACACTTTCAGAAAATGATTTTCTTACAATGTCAATCGCCGTTTCTTTTTCGGCAGTCGATTTGATGTCAAAGAAATTGAGGTCGGGTTTTTCTTTAATCAACTTGATTGTTGTGTAGGAACTTGGCTCAGGAAGCGAAACTCGGGAGTCAAAAATTTCATCCCAAATCATTGGATATATTGCACGAAGCCAAGCCTCGTAGTAAGAAGCACCTTCTGAAGTTGTCGAGTTGTTGAAATCCCATGATCTTAATTTCTGAAAAGCTGCCGCTTCCTCACTACTCAATTTTGCGGAGTCCAGCATCTTCAACCATCCTGGCAAGCTTTCTGAAGCTTTTAAATTATAGTTGTCCGCCTGAAGCTTCATCATGTCTTGTGGCGTGATGGATTTCCATTCACCCAACAACTGGTTGATCCTGCGGTTGCGATATGCTTCAAAATTATTTGCAGTTACATAATAAGGATAAGTATCATCAACTGGATATTGGTTGGCAGAACTTACAAATCCACGTACAGGGTTTTTATAAGTGATGTTTTGTTCATTTGGAATAAAGGCTTGCCACTCATCCGATGTTTTTGTTCCGTCCAAAACAAATCGACCTTCATCGGCTCTTCGCACCGGATATTTTCCCTGGATTCGCATCGCGATATCACCATTCACGCAAGCGAATACAAAATTTTGCGCAGGTGAGGTATAGTGATTAAGCGCCCTCATGTAGTCGCGGTGATTTTTTCCTTTGTTTAGCAAATAAAACGCAAGTAGTTCTTTTGAAGGATCATGTGCGATCCAACGAAAAGCGTAATTATTTTTTTCATTGTCGCCATGGTAGCTCTCATCATAAGTGACAGGGCCATGGTGTGTGTAGATCACCGTATCGAATGTGTCTTCCTTTTTTCCTTTTGCTGAAAATTTCTCAATTACTTTTTTTGTTGGCTTCCAAACGCCATCACTCAGGTATTCGTCCTTTTTTGTCTTGCCTTTAAATTCTATTTTGAACCAATCGACCAAATCGCGTTGTG
>DASYTA010000557.1:0-3582 GCA_036002745.1 Cyclobacteriaceae bacterium
GTAGTCATAAAAAATCCCACCCACTCCTCTTCGCTCGTTATTGCGATGTGTGTTGTTGAAATAGTCATCGCAGTGCATTTTGAATTTTGGATAGAAGGAAGGATCAAATTGGTCACAAGCAACTTTAAAAGTCTTGTGAAAATGAATCGCGTCCTCTTCAAACAAATAATAAGGCGTTAAATCAGCACCTCCACCAAACCAGCTATCAATTTTATTTTTGTTCTCATCATACAACTCAAAATACCGAAAGTTGGCATGTGTGGTTGGCACCATCGGACTGAGTGGATGAATTACCAAAGAAAGACCAGTGGCAAAGAAGTGTGAGCCTTTAGTTTTCAATTGAGCTGCCAATGCAGGAGTTACCTCACCATGAACAGCTGAGCGATTCACTCCAGCCTTCTCAAAAATATTTCCATTCTCGAGAACACGTGTAAATCCTCCGCCACCACCGTCACGCGTCCACACATCTTCTTTGAACTTTGCTTTTCCATCGAGCAATTCGATCTCGTTGCAAATTGAATTTTGCAAGTCGGCGATCATCTGCTCGAACTTCTCCTTTATCATCCTTTAAAATTCTTAACCGTGTCAACAAACACTTTTGCATTTTCAAAAGGTGTTTGAGGTAACACCCCATGACCCAAATTGGCGATGTAATTTCCTACACCAAAGTTTTTCAGCATATCGATTGTTTCTTGTTCCACATTCTTTGCTGGACCCAACAAGACAATCGGATCCAGATTTCCCTGAACTACTGCAGTACCTGCCATTTTTCTTCCGATCGCTGGCTCGATGTTCCAATCCAATCCAAGCGCGGATGCACCTGTAGCCTGAAGCTCGGGTAATGCAAACCAAGCTCCTTTCGCATATAGAATCACCGGCACTTTCGGCTGAATTGCTTTTGTAATCTTATCCAGATAAAGAAGCGAAAATTTTCTGTAATCTGAAGGAGACAACAATCCCCCCCAAGAATCAAAAATCTGAACGGTATCAACACCGGCCTTAACCTGCATGTTCAGATAAATGATGCTAGCTTCCGTGATTTTATCAAGCATTGCAGCAGCTAATTCCGGGTGTTGATAACAAAACTGTTTTGCCTTCGCGAAATCCTTTGATCCCTTTCCCTCCACCATGTAACAGAGCAAAGTCCACGGCGAGCCGCAGAATCCAATCAATGGCACTTCATTTTCCAAAGCTTCTTTAACAGCCTTCGTTGTGGGTAATGCGTATGAAAGAACTTCTTCTGTTCTGTTGGGCGTTAATTTTTCAATCTGCTCTTTCGTGCGAACGGGATCTGCAATGATCGGGCCCTTGCCTTCCAGAATTTCTACTTCAACACCAAGCGCCTGAGCAATCACTAAAATATCCGAAAACAAAATCGCAGCATCCACACCTACTTGCTTCACTGGCATCACTGTAATTTCTGCAGCCAGTTGTGGATTGCGTACACGCTCGAAGAATGAATATTTTTCGCGTAGCTTAATATAGTCAGGCAAGTATCGGCCGGCCTGGCGCATGAACCATACAGGAATTCGTTCCGTTTTTTCTTTTCGTAGTGTTCTTAATAGGAGGTCGTTCTTCATCAGGTATTTTAAAAATTATTTACTTACAATTTGAGCGTGAAATTCTTCTAACAAAATCCTGGCGTCCGGATAAGAAGAAATAAATGCGTTCGAAATTCCACGGCTGCTCACATAGGATGCTGTAGTCGGGCCAATACAAGCGAAAATAGTTTGGTTATTGAAGGCGTTATTTTTCAATAAACTTTCCGCTGATCGTGGACTGAAAACAAAAACGACATCAAAATTATTTTTTACAACAGGAAAAGTCATTTGACTTTGATGGGTGATCACTTTTGAGATTTTGGTCGAAGAATTTCTTAGACCTTCTTCCAATTCCTGGCGATGATCTTCTCCACAGAAATAAAGAACCGATTTTAAGTTTTGCTTAGCTAAATCAGTTACAAGACTTTTCATATTCTCAAAACTCCGAACCACCGACTTTGATCCAACCTTTATCAATTCCTCCTTCACCCAACTCCCAACACAATAAATAATCCCAGGTTCTTGATTAATAAATCCTTTAACTGACGCAAAGGAATTACGACTTGAGATTACCCACGTTTCTGACTTGGGGATTTCTTTAACATCAACCAAAGAAATATTCAGCGTCTCCACCGTTTCAAAATTCCATCCCCATGATCGGATCAAATCCAAATCAGAAGGTGAAAGTCTTTTGGTTAAGAGAACATTCATGACTTGTCTCTGTTAAGTTTCCTGAATTCGTCCAGGATTTTTTTTCCTTCTTTAGAACTCCTGATCTCCTCCGCTGCTTCAAGTCCTATTTTTTTCCACTCCTTCACATATCCGGTTTTCACTGTCTTCACTTCACGTTCTCCATCCAGACTTGAAACCATTCCTTTAAATAAAACTTCTTCTTGATCAATTGTCGCCAGCGCACTGATGGGAACGGAACACCCTCCCTCAAGATGATAAAGAAAATCTCGCTCAATTTTTATTCTTATTTCGGTTGGTTCGTGATTCAGTTTGCGACAAGCTTGATAAACATCCTTATCTTCTTCCCGGCAAACAATTGCAATTGCTCCTTGTGCAGGGGCCGGCAACATCCAATCCAAAATCATTAAATCCTTTGGCAATAAATTCAATCGCTCCAATCCAGCCTTCGCGAAAATAATTCCATCCCAGCCTTCATCTTTAAATTTTTTCAATCGTGTCTCCACATTGCCACGCACATTCACCAAGGTGTGTTTCGGAAATCGTTTTAGCCATTGACTTTTTCTGCGAATGCTGCTAGTGGCTATAATTGCTTTTTCAGTTTTTAATGGATTAAATTCCGGCCTATGAATTAAGATATCTTCATAACTCGCGCGCTCCATCACTGCTGCAATCACCAAACCTTTCGGTAAAATAGTTGGAACATCTTTCAACGAGTGAACAGCAACATCTGCTTGCTTGCTCAACAAAGCACTGTCCAATTCTCTAGTGAACACACCTTGCACGCCCATGGCATACAAAGGTTCCACCAGGTTGATATCGCCGAGGGTCTTAAGCGGAATAAGCTTGCACGGGAAGCCATGCTTTTCCAGGCTTGCCTTCACAGCATTGGTCTGCCATAAAGCAAGTGTACTGTCGCGCGTGGCTATTTTCAGTTGATCCAATGACATGCGGTAAAAATTGTTCGTACTTCAACGGAGCTGTAGTGCGGCTCTTTCTTCTCTCTTGCCAATCAAAAAATTCCTGTGCCTTCGCCTGGACGATTGCTTTCACCTTTGGAATTTCCGCTAACCTTTTATCTAATGTGTCATTTATCGAAGATGAAATCTGATCCACATCAAATACTTTTATTTCATTTGACTGGTATAAGTCTTCGTGAACGTTTCTTGGCATTGCTAAATCGAAAATATATTTCACAGGGCTTCCATTCACGTGACTCAAATTAAGAATCGGTTCAGCTACACCGGTAGCAACAATAACGATCTCGTTTTCTTTAACTGCATCAGCTAAAGAACGGAACGGAAAAGCATTCAATTCATTAGCGGACGCGATCTCATTCAATTTTGTTTCA
>DASYTA010000558.1:0-2226 GCA_036002745.1 Cyclobacteriaceae bacterium
AAGAGACTTCTGTAAAAATAGATACCATCAATTATTCGAATGGGCTGCCCGATAACATCGTAAAGAAAATTTTGAAAGGAAAAGACAATATGATGTGGCTTGGCACCGAAGAAGCAGGTATACATTGTGTTGACGCCTTCACTTTTAAAATTAAATCAGTGCTTACCAATAAATGGAATCATGAAAGTATCTCTGACTTTTTAATCATGGATGAATGGTTATGGGTGGCAACAGAAAAAGGGTTGGTCTCCATTGACTTGAATGAAAAAGTTCGCTCCGTAAAAGTTCAATCAACTGATCAAGTAGTTTCCTTATTTGGCGATGCAGAAGGAAGCATTTGGATCGGATCCAAGACTGGCTTACATCGAACATTGGGAAGGCAACTTCTTTTTTTTGAACCTGCCGGTGACGCAAATGTAATTGCCGTTACGCTGGATCAAGCGGGAGACCTTTTGTATTCAACGGCCGAAGGATTATTCAAAAGAGAAAAGGATGGGCACATTTCAAAACCATTGAAAGGAACTGCATTCGTAAATAAAAATGTGATCAGTTTATATACTGATTCCGAAGGATTCGTGTGGGCTGGATTATATGGAGAAGGTGCCATAAGAATTAATCCACAAACTAACGCAATACGAAGTTTCCTTAAAGAACTGAGCAACGGAAGTGTGCTCAACATTTCAGGAAAAAACAAAACGGTTTGGCTTGCAACCCTTGGTGGTGCAACTCGAATTAGAATTGATAAAAATTTTGAGGTAAAAAATTATATCGAGAAAGAAGGTCTGGCCACGGATTACATTTATCAAGTATTTACAGACAGTCAGGATCGTGTTTGGTTTGCTACCGATCGCGATGGTGTTGACATGCTGGATGGCAATGGCCTTCATCATTTTAAAGAAAACCTCAGTTTAAATGTAGTGTATGGATTTGCTGAAGACTCACTCCACCGCATATGGGCGAATGTGCAAAATGCAGGACTCTTTGTATTCGATGGAAAGAATTTTCAATCTTTTGAAAATCAAACGCGACTTCACAACTTAAACTTCAACATTTTATCATCAGGCACAGAAGGCCAGTTGTTGACAGCTCACGACTTAGGGATTGATGTTTTCAATCCAACAAAAAATAAGTTTCAATACTTTGATGAAGAAACAGGCATCCACAACAGAATTGCCAATCTTAATGCTGTTGCAAAAGACAATTATGATGGATTATACATTGGCACTGATCACGGCATTATCGTCTATCATGAAAGTCTCAATAAAATTCAGGATTCACCAAAGCCTTTCATTTATGGTTTTGAGATTGATGATGAGTCTGTGGATTTGGAAAAGGTAAGCAACTTGAATCACGATCAAAATAATATTAGAGTTGATTTCCTTGGCTTTTGGTACAAGAATCCTGGGAGCCTCAGTTTCATGTACCAACTTGAAAACTACGATCGCGATTGGATTGCTACTCTCGATAATTCAGTTACGTTTTCCAAATTACCTCCTGGCGATTACGCGTTCAGATTAAAAGTCTCTGATTCAAATGATTTCTCAAATGCATCAGAAACTAAAATCCATTTAACAATTAAGCCACCATTTTGGCGCACGATGTGGTTTTATGTCTTACTGGTTTTAATTATTGGTTTTTCCGCTTACTCAATTGTTCGCTATCGTGAAAGGAAATTGCTTCGCGACAAACGTCAGCTGGAAAGGAAGGTAAAAGAAAGAACAGAGGAAATAGAAGCGAAGACTCAGGAAATATTAGCTCAAGCAGAAGAGATCAGAGGCATCAACGAAAATCTTGAAGCGCTGGTGCAAGAACGAACCAGTGAACTCGAAAGAAAAAATAAGGCGCTGGAAGAATATGCATTTATTAATGCGCATGAACTCCGCGCTCCTGTTGCCAGCATTCTCGGGCTTATCCATTTGATGCAGAAATTAAAACTTGACGAAGAAGAAAAAATTTATCTTGAGCACCTTCAGCAGTCGGCAAAGAAACTTGATGCCGTAGTTAGCTCAATTACTGAAGCGATCGAACGAGGAGATTTTACCATCTCAAAAGATTTGAATCAGTCTGATGGTCAAAATCCAGATTAATCTGCGCTCAGCAATGAGGCCATCACGCCTTCCTTTAATGAATAAGACGACACTCTTATTTGCGAGAAAGGAAAATGAAATAAGATAAATTTAATCAAGCAGCAGGCTACCACGATCATATCCACACGTAATTCAATCA
>DASYTA010000559.1:0-6487 GCA_036002745.1 Cyclobacteriaceae bacterium
CTGGATGTTACTAAACGCACGCTGGACAACTATAAGCCAGAAGAACGGATGCGCCTATATATTTCTGACCGGCTCATCCATTTAGCTCAATTATACGCGAAAGGAAAACAGCTCTTCAAAAACCTGGAAGGTTTTTCGGAGTGGTTGAATTTACCCTCCATCGATCTGGATGGAGAGAAACCTATCGATCATATCAATACACGAAACGGCATCGATGAGTTGCTCGCGATTTTAGGTAGGCTTGAGCACGGTGTGTTAGCATGATTCTTTACCGGTGCGCATTAAAGAAATGGGCAAAAGATCTCACCGGCCAAGGCGCTTTTCTTTACGGAGGTCGTTGGAACTCGCCAGGGAAAAATATAGTGTATACTGCTGAAAATAATTTATTGGCCGCTTTGGAAGTTGCACTTCGGGTTCCCCTTACTAATATTTCATCAGACTACGTGATGATACCCATTTTTACGCCAGATAATGCTGCAATTTATTCTCCTACTCTTCCTAAAAACTGGAACCGAAATCCGAAATTGACGCAGCAAATTGGCAATGAGTTTCTGGAAGAGAATAAATTTCTTCTCATGAAAGTACCTTCGGCATTGATGAGCAATACGTTTAACTTTCTCATCAATCCAAAACACAAATTATTTAAAGAAGTGAAAGTGAATAAACCAGAATCGCTACTCTTTGATGAACGATTGATCAAAATGATGCAAAAAGAAAATGAATAACCTCCGTATCATCTTTATGGGCACTCCTGAGTTTGCCGTGCCAAGCCTTGAAATTCTTGTTGAAAATAAGTTCAATGTGGTTGCCGTGATTACCGCCCCCGACAAACCTCAAGGTCGTGGGCAGAAATTAACAACTTCACCTGTAAAAGAGTGTGCGATAAAACATAACATTCCTGTTCTTCAGCCTACTAATTTAAAGTCGCCAGAATTTTTGAATGAACTGAAGAGTTACAATGCCAATCTGCAGGTGGTGGTTGCATTTCGGATGTTGCCAGAGGTAGTTTGGGCTATGCCTTCGCTCGGCACTTTTAATTTACATGCATCGCTGCTGCCTCAATATCGAGGTGCCGCGCCCATCAATTGGGCCATCATCAATGGAGAAAAAGAAACAGGTGCTACCACATTTTTCTTAAAACATGAAATTGATACAGGCAGCATTATCTTTCAAGAGAAAGAGACAATCCATGACAATGATAATGTTGGTACACTATACGAGCGCCTGATGTACAAAGGTGCAGGCTTGGTTTTAAAAACAGTAAAAGCGATCGAAGAAGGGAAATATCCATCTGTTCCTCAAACAGAGGCTGAGACAAAGCATGCTCCGAAAATTTTTAAAGAAACTTGTGAGATAAATTGGAGTCAGCCTTCCGAATCTATTCGGAATTTTGTGAGAGGGTTAAGTCCTTATCCAGCAGCATGGACAATTTTGAATGAGAAAGTTTTTAAAATATTTCGAGTGGAGTTCACAGTCAACGGTCGACAGTCGACAGTGGACAGTGGACAGCTAGATACTGACAACAAAACTTTCCTTCGAGTCAAAACTCAGGATGGTTGGTTATCCATCCTTGAGTTTCAACCTGAGGGAAAAAAGAAGATGAATGTGGAAGAATTTTTTAGAGGGAATAAAATCTAAACTTTCACCGTCTTCCACTTTCCCAATCTGAAAAGATAAATTCCGGCGATAGCAATGGCCGACTCCGCAATCGCGATAGCAGCATAAACACCATTCGGTCCAAAATCAAATTGAATAGCGAGTAAATACGCCAATGGAATTTGGAAGCACCAAAATCCAAACAGGTTTAGCAACGTAGGTGTTCGTGTGTCTCCAGCCCCATTGAACGATTGCGTGATCACCATTCCATAGCCGTAGAACAAATAACCGAACGCGACTATCTGCAAACATTGAGTTCCGTATCCAACAACAGATTCATCGCTCGAAAAGAACTTGAGAATAGGTGAAGACAAAAACAAGAAGATCACCATGATAAATCCCAAGAATATCATGTTGTAAAAACCAGTTTTCCAAACTGATTTTTCAGCACGCTCAGGTTGACCGGCTCCAAGGTTTTGTCCTACCAATGTTGCTGATGCATTCGCCATTCCCCAAGAAGGAAGAATGGTAAAAACGATCACGCGTATCGCGATGGTGTATCCTGCCATGGCAGCGCTGCCAAAATGAGAAATGATCCGTGCCAGAAAAACCCAGCTCGCTGACGAAATCAAAAACTGACCAGTACCGCCTGCTGAGACATTGATCACTTGCTTGATGATTTTCAAATCGATTTTGAAGTTCTTGGCGTTCATCTTCACAATGCCCTTGTCGGAAAACAAATAGAACAATTGATAGACTACACCCAAGCTACGACCAATGGTTGTTGAGATTGCGGCTCCTTCCACACCAAAAGCGGGGATGGGTCCCCAACCAAAAATCAAAATCGGATCAAGGACCATGTTAAACAAGTTAGCCAACCACAATGCGCGCATAGCGATGGCAGCATTACCTGCTCCACGGAAAATTCCATTGATGAGGAACAGCATCATGATGGAAATATTTCCAGTCAACATCCAAAATGTAAAACGTGAACCAACTTCAATAACCGATTTCGATGCCCCCATCAATTGAAGCAAATCTTTGTAGAAGAAGATTCCTACAAGAGTTACAAAAAAGGAACAAAGTAAGCCAACTAGAATCGCTTGCACCCCAGCCACCGCAGCGCCTTCATTGTCTTTCTCACCCACCCTCCGTGCCACTAACGCAGTAGCCCCCATGCTCACACCCCACGCTACCGAATACACAATGGCCAGCAAGGATTCGGTGAGGCCGATCACGGCCACCGCATCACTATTGTTGAGGCGGCTAACAAAAAAGATATCCACCACAGCAAAAACAGATTCCATCGCCATTTCTAAAATCATGGGAATAGACAATAGAAATATCGCGCGATTGATACTGCCTTCAGTGAAGTTCTGCTCTTCGCCCTTCACTGCCATTTTAAATAATTCGTAAAAAGATTTAATACGTGAAAAATAGTTCATGATTGAAACTGACTTTAATTAAATGAAATAGAAACTTCAAACCACATTGGTTTGACTAACAGAAAAGGATACCAGCTATCTAATCGAAAGTTGTGGTATCAGAGAGGCAGCTTCATAGGCGTAACCGAATTGAGAAGTAAAGCTAATCCTTTTATTTTAAATACTGATCTGGCAACGGAAATCCCATGCTTTCTGCACACCAGAAAATATTAACGATGTAATATCGCTCTTTGTCTTTAAATAGCTGAATGCTATTGATTCCGCGATTGATGACTGGTCCATCTTTCTTTTCCTTTGTTTCATAAGTGCTAAACACGTGCGCAATTGTTCCATAAGTTTCTGTTTTGCTATGAAGTTCTTTTTCGAAAAAGCCAGTGGTAATGCGAGAAGTAAAAAGCTGAATGTATTCTTCAGGAGTTAGCGCCTTTAAAGTAAAATCTCCGGATTCTGCTTTACGTGTTGGAATCAATCTTGATTCCGGTTTGAACAAATTTCTAAAACGACTCCAATCACGTGGCGTATTTGATTCACCTGAGATTACATCATACAAAGCTGTAACAATGGCGTCTGCGGATTTCACGTCATTAGAATAATCTTGCGCCTTCAACATACTCGACAATGAAATTATCGTTGCCAATAGCAGAATCTTTTTCATAGAATTTGATTTTGAAATAGAAAGGTAAATAAAGTTTGTTAATCACTATTTTTGCCGTGATGGCCTCGCCAAAATATTCAATTATTGTTCCTGTATTCAATCGTCCGCAAGAATTGGATGATCTGCTTCGAAGTTTAACGAAGCAGACTTTCACCAATTTTGAAGTATTGATTATAGAGGATGGTTCCACTGTTCGTAGCGAAAAAGTTTTTGAGAAATATTCTCAGCAGTTACACATTCAATATTTTTTCAAACCGAATTCAGGACCTGGGCCAAGCCGAAATTTTGGTTTTGAAAAAGCAAATGGAGAATATTTTATTGTGTTCGATAGCGATTGCCAAATACCACCACACTATTTGGAGTCAGTAGAAAAATCATTGCAAGCTAATAAGTTTGACGCCTGGGGTGGACCTGATCGCGGTCATGAAAATTTTACACCTTTGCAACAAGCAATGGCTTATACCATGTCGTCCATTTTCACCACTGGAGGAATTCGTGGAGGGAAGTCAAAAAATTTTCAACCCAGAAGTTTCAACATGGGCATCAGCCGAGACGTATTCAAAAATACAGGTGGCTTTCGCTTCGACCGATTTGCTGAAGATATTGAGTTGAGTGTGCGAATGAAAGAAATGGGGCTTCGCATAGGTCTCATTCCAGATGCATTTGTCTATCATCAAAGGCGCACTACGCTGAAAGAGTTTTTCAAGCAAGTTTCTAATTTCGGCAAGGGCCGAGTATTGGTAGGCCGCGCGCACCCTGGTGAAATAAAATTTGTCCACTGGTTCCCAAGTTTTTTTCTTTTAGGGCTTGCTTGTATTCTACCTCTTTCAATATACAGCGTCTCACTCGCCGAAGTCGCTTTACTTTTTTACTTGATTTACCTTCTCGCTATTGCTTTAGATGCTTTTAGAAAAACCGGTTCTGTCTTGGTAGCAGCACTGTCCGTTCCTTCTGCGATAGTTCAATTGACAGGATATGGCTGGGGGTTTTTGAAAGAAACCTTTCGTTTTGCTAGGTGATGCTTTATGCGATCTGTCGATGAGAAATTGGAAAATTGAAGGCTACCCTGTAATTTAGACATTAATCTAGTTTGGCTACAATGATTAAAATCTACATTTATCTTCTCATTCTTATATCCTTTTCAACTTTTGCTCAGTCAACTCAAGTTGATAGAAAACTTCCTGAAGGTCACTATCTGGTAGTAGCAGCATTCTCCCCCGAGCACGAAGATTACGCGAAGCGACTAACCACTTCACTTAATAGAAAGGGTAAGCATACCGATTATGGATTTGAGTCCACCCGTAAATATTGGTATGTCTACATGGATCAAATTACTTCACTTGAAGACTGCATCAGTGAGTGCGCAAACCTTAGAAAAGATTCCGCTTTTTTTGATGCGTGGGTACATAACCTCAAAGACCAAGTGGAATCGAAAGAACCTGCCGTTGTTAAGGTAGAATCAGAACCTCAAACCAAAAAAGAAGAGCCTGTTTCTATTGCTGTGACAGAGGCGCCAAAGGTTGAAGAAAAGAAACCTGAGTTGGTGGTCACTGAGGTAGTTGAAAACCCTGAAGCCGCGCCAATCATCTATCCGCAAACACTAAAAACTACTCCAGTTTTTCTGAGTCTTTTCAATTTACAAAACAACGAAGTTATCGATGGAGAAGTTGAAGTGGTTGATACGGAAACGAGTAAGCTAATCGCACGAGTAAAAGGAAACGAATATATCAAATTGCCGAATCCCGGATCTAAAAGCGGTAACCTCACATTGATCAGCAATACTTTTGGATTCAGGAAAGAGCAACTGGAAGTTAATTATAAAGAAACCGAAAGAGATACATTGAGGCCCTACGTGACATTAGTCGGCAATTTCTACATGATCAATTTCGGGTTGAGCAAAATTCATAAAGGCGACATCTCTACTTTATACAATGTTTATTTTTTCAACGATGCTGCCATCATGCTTCCGGATTCCAAATATCAATTAAACAGTTTGCTGGAGATGATGAAGGCAAGTCCTTCGATGAAAATTTTATTGCACGGCCACACCAACGGAAATGGCCGCGGAAAAATAATTTATATGGGACCGAGCCAGGATTTTTTTAAGATTACAAAAGATGTGGTTCAGGGCTCTGGCTCAGCCAAAGAGCTATCAGAAGCCAGAGCTGAAACGATAAAAATGTGGCTGGTGGATCAGGGCATTCCTGACAGTCGAATTGAAGTAAAAGGATGGGGTGGCAATCGCATGCTTCACGACAAGAGCAGTTCATTCGCCCGAAAAAATATACGAGTGGATGTAGAGGTGGCGGAGGATTGAATTTTTTAGACAGCTAGATGGCTCTGCTCAATTCTGAATTCAATTTAGACCTGAAGTAGCCTTAATTGCGGTGAAATAAGTTTAAAATGAAAGTGATCAGTGCTGTGGTTTCATTTACTCATTCCGCCTGTCGGAAAAGTCTTTTTGTGGTTATCATGATAACAGCAATGGTGTTTTTATTTGGTAGCTGCCTATACAACAATACCGCTATTCTGCAATCAAGCAATATTGTTTTGCACGACAAACCACTTGAGGTTATTAGAGTGAACGTACAAGGCCGATGGAGGTTATTGCTTGTAGTAGGAGGCGTTTCTGGTGGAACGTTTCCAGTTAAAAACAATCCTTATATGGAAATCACTGGTGATCATATTATCGGAGGAAATGATTTAGGCATTAATCTTGACACTACGATCGTCTGGACAAAGGGCAATTTATATTATGGTCAAGACACCTATCTTTTGACTTATAGGAATT
>DASYTA010000560.1:0-3283 GCA_036002745.1 Cyclobacteriaceae bacterium
CAAGACTTATTGAACCAGCCTGTTCAACTTGTTCAGGATTCAAACGGCGATGGAAAATTTGAACGCGATGGTAAAAACGATCTAACTATCCAAAAATTCAGAAGAGGTCAATATTTTAACATTGGCATTAAATTGACATTATGATCGTAACGATTTGGAAACATTAGACCAACACTGACTTCATTCTCAAGGGGTAGATTTGTTCAAAATCAAATTCCCTTTTATGAGAAAAAAACTATTTCTATTTGCCATACCGATAGTGGCGACGCTCTTTTTCCTACATGCGTGTACGAAGACTGAGAACATTACACTTCCAACCATCACAGATTTTACCCCCGCAAGTGGGTTACCTGGAACAACCGTAACCATTACGGGTACGAACTTTGACAAAGATGTTGCTAAAAATCTTGTGATGATTGCCGGCGTACAGGCAACCGTTACCGACGCTACTGCAACGTCAATTACAGCTACAGTGTCTGCTAACGCCCAGGCTAATACCGCTGGCAAAGTAACTGTTACTGCCAAAGGACTCACTGCAGTTTCTGATGGTGATTTTTCAGTTACGGCAACACCTCCTATTACGACTACAATCGTGAAGGATAGTATTGCCACGGACACGCATTGGACTGCCGATCAACATTATCTGCTTAAAGGTTATGTTTATGTCACCAATGGGCACACGTTGACTATTGATGCTGGAACCATTATTAAGGGAGATAAGACTTCTAAAGGAGCTTTGATAGTTGAGCAAGGTGCTAAACTCGTGGCCATCGGCACACCGGCACAGCCAATTGTTTTCACTTCTAATCAGCCTGTCGGTCAACGTAACTATGGTGATTGGGGCGGTGTAATTTTATGCGGATATGCTCCTGTTAATTGGCTTCAAGCCCCTTACAATGATGGTCTGCACGGATCAACCAAAATTTCAGCAGGAACTGGCCAGGTTGAAGGCGGACCCCGATCTCTATATGGTGCTGATAAAAAAACTGGCCAAAGCAATCCTCATGATAACTCAGGTACTATGCAGTATGTAAGGATTGAATTTGGTGGAGTTGCCTTCTCTCAAGACAACGAAGTGAATGGATTAACTTTTGCCGGCGTTGGTGATGGAACGACCATCGATCATATTCAGGTTTCCTTTGCTGGTGATGATTCTTACGAGTGGTTTGGCGGAACGGTTAATTCAAAGTACCTCATTTGTCATCGCGGCTTGGATGACGACTTTGATACAGATTGCGGATTTTCAGGTTCAGTGCAATTCGGAATTTGCTTACGTGATCCTAACGTTGCTGACCAATCTGGTTCTAAGGCTTTTGAATCCGACAGCTACCAAGGTGGTACAGTTACGGATGGCACAATTCCAACTCAAGCAGTGTTTTCAAATATTACTGTAGTTGGTGGTGTAACATCTCCAAACTCGAATTCTTATGATCCACAATTTGTGTCTGCTATTCACATGAGGAAGGGCTCAAGGTTAGCGATTGGTAATAGTGTTTTCACAGCGCATCCAGTTGGAATATTACTTAGCAATGAAGGTGTAGCAGGCCAAAGCTGGAATGCATTACCTACTCCCCAAAGCCTGGTTGACGTAATCCACATTCAAAACAATTACTTTGGAGGTATGCCAACTCTTTCAACACGGATTGTATACGGCATTCAACCAGTCAACAGTGCTGCTACGGCTAATATGGATAAAAACGTGGTTATCGTGACCAATAACATCCGTTCACGCACTCCAACTTACGAAACAGCTGGAGCAACCAATGGCGCGGGCGCATCAAATCTTGCTCCTTACGTTGATTCTGTTACTTATGCTACATGGTTTCAAAGCGCGGGTTCTGGTCCATCGTATTCTGGCCCTTACAAGTGGCTAGGATCTAATACATGGTACGACCTTGATGTAAACAACAGGTTTGTTTACACTGAGCAGACTGGTGTTCGTCTCACGAGTCCATTCAACTTGACTGCACCTAACTTCTTCCCGACGAGTACATCACCCATCACTGTAAATACATTGACAGGAACTGGAGCGGGTTATGATGCCTCTGGCAAAGCTCCTGCCGGATCAGTGGGTGTTGCCAATCCAAATGGTACCAACGCTCTTGCTAAGATACCTACGAACTTCACTGGTGTCTTCAATGTTAGCGTCTTTGATAAAGTTGATTACATCGGTGCCTTTAAGGCTGGTGGCACAGATTGGACATTGCAATGGACCAATTGGGATCCTAATAATGCTGACTACGGAGTTGCTTATTAAAATCCTGTAAGGTTTTAGATTTAGATATTAGAATATATATGGACGAGGAAAAGCCCCGCAATGCGGGGCTTTTCCTTTTTCAAAGTTGGCAGAACAACTTAATGCATTTCAAGTATTTGAATTTCGTAACAACGATGTTATAATTTTGAGAGGGAACTGAATGACTACATCAATTCATTAATAAATTCCTCGAACAAATGATGGATAACAGAACCTGAAATAGGTTCGTTAGGAAAATCGGATAAGTATTGATGAGGAGAGTTCATAATACTTTGTTCTGTAGTCCTTACCAAATGTTCCCAATCTTTAAGGTTTAGTTCCGATTTTTTGTGCTTCAGCATTTCAAAAATGGGCCTGATTTGGTTCCTGTGTTTCTGGCTCAAAGTCTCTGAGCCACTCATTTCTTTCTCTGCAAATTTCATCATAGAAAATTACCTGCTAATTTTCTTTCTCTCATCAGTTTCAATATTAAGTTTTGGTTAACTTCAATAATGTTGTAATCACCTTCATTAGATTTACAACAAAGCCAATCAACCATGCCGACAAAAACAAAGAAAGAAATTCAAAAAGTTACTGAAGATGTCTTAGTTGCTGCGCTCGCCTATTTGAAAATCGAGCCGTCTAAAAAAATTGCAAAGCAGATCGCTAAAATATCGAAGGACTTTTCTGAAGTTTTAAAGAAAGAACTAAAACGAGGAGGTAGATCTGTAAAATCACCGAAGGTCAAGACTGGAAAAAAGAAACCGAAAGAAAACAAAACAAAAGGCAAAGAAAAATCGAAGTAGTTGTTCGATTTTCCCCCGCCCACAAGTGTTCAAAATAATTCTCTAGTTAGCTGCAGTAGAGATAACTTCTCCAGGAGCAGGATCATTTACATATTTCAAACCGAGTAGAGAAGCCAAGGTTTTGGCGATCTGGTTTTGATAAAGCTGTTCATCTCTTTTTACTTCACCTTCCGCTTTGATATCCGGGCCAAGAAAAGCAAACCAAATCTGATCACACTCAGGCATCTTTTTTCCGTGATGT
>DASYTA010000561.1:0-4816 GCA_036002745.1 Cyclobacteriaceae bacterium
CATCTTTAATATTATTTGAAAATATTTTTTCGAGTCCTTCAAGAAAAAATGAATGAGGTCCATCAATCTCCCACCGGCGCCCATCGTTGAAGCTTTCTACGAAATGGACTGAGCCGATGGTATAGTCAAGTTTTTTCGAAAATTTTTCAGGGCCGGTAACGTCGGGTATATAATCAACCTCCAGACCTGAGTAGATTTCTAAGTCAGGTTGTGACTTCTTCAGTGTTACGATTTTGTTAAGGTATTCATTTAAATTTTCCGGTTTCATACTCCATAAGCAATCGAATGGTAAAGGAGCATGTGGAGAGAACCCAAGACACTTCATTTTCAGGGTTTTAGCTTTCTCAACACTTTCTTCAAGTGTTGATTTGCCGTCGCAAAAATTACTATGAGTATGAAAATTTAACCACATCTTTAAATGTAAGATAAATCCCAATTGATTTGAAGATGTAGATTGCTATGAAAATTGAAATAGAATGAAAAGAGTCCTTGCAGTTTCCTTACTGTCAATGGTTGTTTTTGGTTGCACCAATCAAGATCAAACCAAATTGGTATCAATAGCATCAGCTCCTGCTGGAGATCGATACACAAGCATAAACAAAGATGGCGAAACGGTAATCCCCAATGGTCGATTGATTACACCCTCAGGAAAACAAATTTTTGTAGCACCGCATCCTTTCGGGTTGACTTTAAGTCCGGATGGCAAAACTATTATCGCAGCAAATTCCGGTGTTGGCCCTTTTTCAATTTCTATAATTAGTGATTTTAATTCTTCATCTCCGAATGTAAAACAGATTCCCGAAACTCAAGATTCCGAAAAAGGTTTATTAGAAGCAGTGTTCATGGGCCTTGCTGTTTCTCCTGACGGAAAGAAAATTTACGTAGCAGGCGGACAGCAGAACTTGATCTACATTTTTGATTTAACGACAAACAAAAAACTAGGAGAGATCAATTGTAATAAATCATTCGACAACAATGATTACAATGATGGATACATTGGTGACATGGTGATGAACAAAGATGGATCACGATTGTATGCCATTGATCAAATTGGTTTCAGGATGATGATTGTCGACACGAAAACAAACCAGGTCATTCAAAATGTAAAGACCGGACGCTATCCGTTTGGGATTGCACTTTCACCGGATGAAAAAACGGTATACGTGGCAAACGTTGGGATGTTCGAATACAGTTATATCAAATCACTCGATAAGAAGAGATTGAAAGAAACAGCTGCAAAATTTCCAGTATCAGCCTATGGTTCGAAGGAAATGAAAGAGGGCGTTAAAAATGATTCCATAGAATTTGAGGGGCTTGGCGATCCGAATGCACCTGAATCTTTTTCCGTTTGGGGAATTGATGTCACTAAACCAAAACCTGAAGTGATTTCAAAAGTGAAGACAGGCGTGTTAGTAGGCGAGGAGATAGAAGGAATTTCTGCCGTAGGCGGGTCGAGCCCAAACTCAATGGTGGCAACTGAAAATTTTGTTTACGTGAGCAACGGTAACAACGACAATATTTCTGTCATCGATGTGAAGCAGAACAAAGTGGTTGAAAGCATCGACCTGAAGCTTGACGATCGGCTTGGCAACCTCCGAGGCGTGATTCCATTTGGATTGACGCTTTCGCCTGATAGAAAGAGACTATACGTAGCTGAAGCAGGTATCAATGCGGTGGGAGTGATTGATGTTGGAAGAAAAAGAACGCTTGGTCACATACCAACTGGCTGGTTTCCATCTAAACTGAAAGTAACACCGGATGGAAGGCAGCTTATCGTTGCCAATGCCAAAGGATTTGGAAGCGGCCCAAATGGAGGAAAAGATTTTAAACCATTAAGTGAGAGTCCTCACGCTAGTTATGTCGGAGTTCTGATGCGCGGAACCGTAAGTGTCATTGATTTGCCTTCGGATGATCAACTACCAACACTTACACAAAAAGTAATTTCGAATAATTTCTCTTTTCAAGAAGCAAAATCAAATTCGAATAATCCAATCCCGCTTTACCCCAAAGAAAGCGAATCACTCATCAAATACATTGTTTTTATTTCAAAAGAGAACCGAACATACGATGAAGTGTTTGGTCAGGTAAATAATTCAGAGGGAGACACATCGCTCGCTAGATTTGGTAAGAATGTTTCTTTTTCGGATCAGCACAAAAAATTAAAAGTGGATAATGCGGATGTCATGCCCAATCATTTAGCGTTAGCGAATCGATTTACCATCTCCGATAATTTTTATGTTGATGCTGATGTTTCAGCCGATGGTCATGTGTGGTTAACAAATACTTATCCAAATCAATGGATGGAAACACATCATCCAGCTGCTTACGGCGGGAAACGAAATCAAAAGCAAGATTCAAAAGCTCCCGGTAAGTTTGGCATGACAGGCTCTGCTGGCGCAATTTTTCCGGAGAGCTACAACGAGGCGGGGTCGATGTGGGAACATTTAAACAGAAATGATAAGGAGTTCTACAACTTTGGTTTTGGTGTGGAGTTTGACCCTGGAAGTTTTGCCGATTCAACTTTCAAATATGGAGGAATTAGATATTTAGTGAACTATCCATTACCTGGCCCATTGTACGATCGCACATCAAGGATGTTTCCAACTTTTAATATGGCGATTCCGGATCAGTTTCGTGCCGATGTTTTTATTCAAGAGATTAGAGAAAAATTCTTGGATGTAAAAAAGGATTTGCCATCGATGCTTACGTTGCAATTGCCCAATGATCATGGAACTAGAGAGAGGGCATATGCCGCCTATCCGTTTTTCGAAAGCTACATGAGCGACAATGACCTTGCATTGGGTAGGGTAGTAGAATTTCTCAGTCACACACCTCAATGGAAAAACATGATGATTGTGGTGACCGAAGATGATGCTCAAGGAGGGCGCGATCATGTGGATGCGCATCGTAGTATTTTGATGGTCATCTCACCCTATGCCAAAAAGAATTTTGTAAGTCATCGTCACGCGAGCTTTGGTAGTATCTTCAAAACATTTTGGAACGTACTTGGCATTCCTTACTTGAATCAATATGATTTTGGTGCAAGTGATTTAGGCAATTGTTTTTCTGATGAACCCGATTTCACTCCTTATGATGCGCTGCCTGTTGATAAAAGAGTCTTTGATCCTGTGAAGGCGTTGACACCATTGAACGAAAAGTTTGATTGGGAGGCTTTTCGTGAATCACCAGAAATGGATGATCCTGAAGATATGAAGAAAGGTGATGACAGAATGAAAGTGAATCACTAAATCTTATTTCCCGATGAGCACAAAAGGTGCCCAATAATAAGGAGAAGCATATTTTTCATTTTTGATCAAGTCAAGCTTAGCGCTTTGTAGTACTTGACTAAAACTTTTGTTCTTGTCTTGCAAATGAATTTTATAAAAGTCGACCATCAGTTCGGCGGTGGATTCGTCAGCTACTTTCCAGAAGGATACAATAATATTTTTTGCCCCGGCGTAAGCCAATGCGCGAGACAATCCAATCACTCCTTCGCCGGTAGATATTTTGCCTAACCCTGTTTCGCATGCTGAAAGGACGACTAGATTGGCATTCATCTTGAGATTATATATTTCACCGCAGTATAAACTGCCGTCTTCATTTCCCTTGCTGTTAAGAAAAATTCTCGATAGAGCCGGATCGGTCGCATCTACAATTCCGTGAGTAGCAAAGTGAAGAAGATTGTAATTCGTAACTTCTTTTGATTTAACGACAATTTCATTCGCATCTTCATGAATTGAAATTTTTGAATTGCTTGAAAAAAGTTGACCGATAGCGTTTACCTCTTTTTCTGTTCCTGGTAAGTCATTTAGATTCTGGCTTTCGCTGAAGTTTATAGGTGCGCATAGAAATATATTTTCCGTTGCCAATCCCTTCTCTTTATTTTTTTGCAACATCAATCCTGCTGCAAACTCATAACTGACTGCCCATCGCTTAATCACAAAAGGCACATTTGCAAAGTCTCCGCCTTTTATTTTTTTATAAGCCAATGCTTCAAATGGAACGGAACCTAATCGTCCTGATGGAATGACGACTATCTTTTTTATTGACACTGAAAGTCTAGGAATTAATAACTTCGATAACGACTCGGTGCTTCGATAGGTGTTGAAATCATTAAAGAGTAAACTGTTGGATAGCCCTTTGCAGTTGCGTTCGAAATCCTCTGGAATGGATAAGCTGGAAACTCTGAATTTCTTTTGTGAAATAATAAATTGATACAGCTTTCTGTTTTTGTTTCCTATGAAATAACTGATCACTGCTTGATCGGAGTCAAGGATTTTTTGAACATCACCAACCTTGGCAGTGGCTGGTCGGAACTTTAGGTTATAGTACTCTGGGTAATCCTTCTCTAATTTTTTAATAAACTGCTCATATTCAGTATTCGCATTAAAAAGTAGCCCTCTCAGCCTTCGCTCTTCATTGGCTGCAGGTTTTTCTGAAAGCTTTTGAGTCAGTAAAGCAATAGTTATTTTTTTGTTTTTCTCATCTTCTAGAATATCATTAGGTATTCCGGCAAACGACTTAGCTTGAGCATCAGCAATGGATTCCTGAAGCACTGCGGATTTACTCTTCTCAGCAAAGTAGAAAGCAATCTCCTTATAAGGTCTTGACTTAACGGTCATTTCGCTGATTGAAAAAGCGATGCGGACTCCATCCTCATATACCTCATTAGCCAAAGCTCCTAATTCTATTTTGTCATTTTCGTTTTCGCTGTGATGACGGATATTATCAATTAATGTATCGCATGACTGCAGCGTATTCAATGCTAGAGCAAGATCTGAAAGTTTCAATGTTTTGCCGTAATGTAAACCTTCTA
>DASYTA010000562.1:0-6345 GCA_036002745.1 Cyclobacteriaceae bacterium
ACCGAGTTAGAAAATTGTTATTCTTAGGTTCTTCCTGTATTTATCCGAAATTGGCACCTCAACCATTAAAAGAGGAATCATTGCTTTCGGGATATTTAGAGGATACAAATGAACCGTATGCAGTCGCAAAAATAGCCGGAATAAAGCTGAGTGAAAATTACAGACGACAATACGGCTGCGATTTTATCAGTGCGATGCCTACTAATTTGTATGGGCAGAATGATAACTACGATCTGCAGAATTCACATGTTATTCCGGCATTGATTAGAAAGTTCATTGAGGCAAAAAAAAGTAATTCTCCCTTTGTTGAAGTCTGGGGAACGGGTACGCCTTTAAGAGAGTTTCTTTATGTCGATGACTTGGCCGATGCCTCGCTTTTTCTCATGAAAAATTATTCCGGATTAGAGTTCGTCAATGTTGGCACTGGTGAAGAATTAACTATCAAAAATTTGGCACTGTTGATAAAAAAAATAGTTGATTTTAAAGGAGACATCAAATTTGATAGCTCGAAACCAGATGGTACCCCTAGAAAATTAATGAGTGTTCAAAAAATAAATCAGATGGGGTGGAAACATAACATTAATCTAGAGGATGGATTGAGGAAAGTTATAGCGAATAATTTTTCAGAATAGCTATAACAAGATTCATGAATCGACTTAAGAATTTGAGGATTATCTAATTTCTAAGTAGTCTATCACTTTCCATTACGGGGAACAAGCGTAACGCCTTCCTTTCTAATCGTTATTTCCAGTTTGTTGGTTATTCCTGATGGATGATATTTCTCCTTTGAAAGTTCTCTCCGAGAGTAATATTCAAATCCGTAGTTCTTTCCAAAACAGTCCTCAAATACATATCCATCTTCAAGCGCCATTCCAGTTAATGCCGGAATGAAAAACGGATAGATGTTGCACGGATATTTCAAAGATAATTGACTCGAATCGAGAAGCTTTAGAGTTGTTTTTGATTTTTCGTTGTAGGTAAGGGTATCCATAAGGTAAAGCCTCCGTAGGTGTTTATAGTCCTGGCTCACCCGCAGATTCGAATCCATCTGAACTTGCAGATGTTTCCAATCCCTTAGAAACTCTGTAAAGCTAAGTTTCTTAGCGTATGTCTCTTCTTTCAAATGTTTCCCCCCCACCCAATTATATATCCGGTAGTTATGCTGAACAAAATTCATTGAATAATTGAAGAAGTGTCGCACTACAACAAAACCAACACTCAGTGTTATTACAATTGTGGAAACAAGGAGAATTCGTTGCTGCTTTTTTATTAAGGATGCAAAAAATACATTGCTTGCACTGACAAACTCGGGAATGATTACCAAAATAAAACTTAATGCAAACCAAAACTGGATATCCATAAAATAAGCAGCACTTCCTCCATCAATGTTAAGGAGTGCGCCCGGAATAAATCCGGCAACGCAGATTACCAAAACAGTTTCTATTAGCACTTTGGGAAATAGCTTATCCACCGATTCGGGCTGCCATTTTAATAGAAGAATAAGGGCTATAATCAGTATAATTGACCAGAAGAAATAAACTAAGACAAACGAGAATACATTAAGCTGAACAAAGGTTCTAAAGAAGTGAAATAGTTCGAAGGGGTTGACGTAATGTTCATCCATTGTAATATTTAAGCATGCAATTGAGACAACGCCAATTAACACAAGCAGAAATACAAACGATTTTTGATAGTACAGCTTAAGTCTTATGGCGAGGTAAATGATTATCACATCAAAAATAAACAAGGTGGATATTTTAGAGAGCCCCACCATGAATATCAGCATTAGACTAAATATGTAGAACTCAATTTGAGTGCCGCTCGATTCTTTTGAAAATTGGAGATGGCAGATCATAAGATGCAAGGTTGAAAAGAAAAAGAAGAGTGATACACAGTATGACTCACTTATAGCAAAAGCATTCCAATTGCTTGTTGCAGCTTGCTGTATTCCATTAGGAAAAACACCCATCATACTAGCCGTTAACACAATCCAAGACCAGATGCTGGCCTTATATTCACGATTAAGACGCTCAGACCATGCTATTGGCAAGCCTAGGATGGATTTGATAAAAAGCGGAATGAAGACTGCTGGATAGGCTAACTGATAGAAATTTAACGTGTGAATGTTGAGCGTTTTTGATAAACAAGCAAAAATCAAATGACTTCCAAAGTGATAGTGTATGAAAGGGATGCCATTCAGGCCTGTACTAGGGATATGATAGGTTTTGATCATTTGTGCAATTGAAACATGAAACCACGTGTCAAGGTGGGGCCTGGTATCAAATGGAGTAAGTTCAATTAATAGTGGGTGCGTATAGTTTCCGTCCCAAACTTTTGTACAAAAAGACATCGAAAGAATCAGTACAAAACCAATGGAGATGATTTCATACTTATCTGACCGTTTTGCATAAAAAAATAAATTCCTGATGAACGACAGCAATCCAATTACTACAAAAAAATAGTCAGTTTTAATTGATATCAACCCGAGTAGGCAAGCAATAAACAAAAGAACAAATGTCAGAATGTATTCATCCTTCCACAATTTGTTCTTTGATGGATTGATTTCTGCAAGGAAGATCGGAAAATTCAGAATAAAAAAAGCAAAGCCAAGTACCGTCAGCGACTGATACCAATTAAATTCAAGTCCAGCTCTCACCACATTGTATAAACTCACTATAAACAGAGACATGATTGAGGCATATAAAGCCGTTCTTCTCCGTAATTCGATTTGTATCATGGTTTATACATTTTTTGTGAAATGGTTGAAATCCTAAGATGAATATTAGATGCAAATAACTTTAAAATAGAAATGTACTAAGAAAGTAACTAAAGAATTTTTCACATCTTTTATTCAAGTCGAGTTTTGATAGATATTAAATTTGATCCAATTTGCTTGAGTGTGTTCGCAAAAAATGTGACGAAATTGCACTAAGTATGAAAATGAAATCTCCGAAATAAACTATGACCCTTAGATCCTTTTTAATTGCAATTTTTAATAAAACGAGAATCTCTCGCCTGAAATGGCACGATTTGAGAAGTACTCAGCCAGTTTCCAAAATATTTGGTTGGGATCGGGGAATACCTATTGATCGGTACTATATAGAATATTTTTTAAAAAAGAACCAAAACTATATTCAAGGCAAGGTTTTAGAAATAGCAGAGAGTAAATACTCCAAACAATTTGGAACTGGGGTTACATCCTTTGAGATTCTCCATGTGGAGCAACGGAGCAATGTAACGATCGTAGGAGATCTTACTAAACTCGAATCGCTACCTCGAAACACAATTGATTGTTTCATCTGTACTCAGGTTTTAAATTTTATTTATGATTTTCATAAGGCTATCGAAGGAGCACACCATCTCTTAAAACCGGAAGGAGTGATGCTCGCAACTGTTTCAGGAATTTCACAGATATCAAGATATGATGCGGACCGATGGGGGCATTTCTGGAGTTTTTACCCACAAGGTATCGAAAGAGCGTTTAAGCGTGTTTTTGGAGAACACAATGTAGAGGTGACAGCTTATGGAAACTCATTAAGTGCGATTTCCTTTGTGAAGGGAATAGCGCATCAAGAACTAACTGAGGCTGAGCTAAATTTTCATGACGCTGATTACCCTGTAACAATTACTATTGTTGCCCGCAAGGCATAAAACGGTGATTCTGCATCGTTCATTTCGAAATCCAAAATTCATCCTGGCTTTTCAACCAATTGATGGTTTCGGCAATGCCGTGTTGTAACGAGTATTTCGGCTTCCCTAATAATTTAAATGTCTCATCCATCGGTACCGGATTATCTTCTGTCATGCTTTTATACCGACTAGACGTTATTGGAAATTTTAGTTTCAAGACACTGAGGATATCCCCCACCAGGGCTAGAGTTTTTACAAAAAAACGAGGCACAATTCTTACTTTATTTCCCGTTAGAGATAAAGAAAACCCATTGGTCCAATCGTATAAATTAATTGGGGCATCGCCCACATAAAGCACTTTTTTGTTTACATCGTTAGGCTCTTTCGATAGGATTTGTATGATTTGATTGGTCACATTTCCAACATATCCATAAGATCGTACAACGGGCTCATATCCAGGATGAAAATAGCGTCCCATTTTTAAAACACGCCAAAACTCTTTTGGGTAGCGCGGATGCCTTGGTCCCCAAATATTTGTGGGTCGGATAATTGTCCAACAGCAATCGAGATTAGCCTCCTTTGTTAATTTTTCGGTGATGACTTTACTTTCTCCATAAACAGTATGTGGAGCGTAGTCTTCGTCATGTTTTGGCATTCCATTCCTTTGGTGCACAAATTGTGTTGAAGTAATAATTACCCTTTTTATCGATCGACAAGCCTTAATGGCGGATAAAACATTTGCAGTGCCTTCCGTATTTGAAATGTAGTCTTTCATAGAATTTAGCGGATCAGTGTCCGTTCGTGCTGCCAAATGCACTACACACTCAGGTTGAAATTCATGAAAAACTTCAAACATTTTTTCTTTGTTCAAAATACTGACTTGTTTCCAAAAAGGAATATGTATTTTATCACGAGGCTCGACATCATCAATATTGACAATTTCATACCCTCCGATTTTCATTAGATCATCAATCAAGTACGCACCGATAAAACCCGAGCCACCGGTTATAATTATTCTCATTTTATGACAGGATTTTGTTTAGCCTTCATTTTCAAAATTGTTGAACGTTAGCGAATTGCGCTTAAGATTTATAAGCTACGATGCTTTTGGTTAGACCAATAACTTTTTCTTTATAAATCGAAGAGCCTGGAAATAGAGATTTCATTTCCTCAGACGTTATCAATCTTAGCCTGGAGAGTTCATCATCAATATCCAAATTGAACCTTTTAAAATGCGAATACTTCCAGTTTAAGGCAACGAATTTTTTTGCTCTTTTTGGTAAGAACTCAAAAAATGGGAATAACATATGAGGTTCTATTGGAAAATACTTATTAGGGGTTTGAATCCAATACCTTTTAGAGATACGAATCGCTTCGCTTGCAAAATTTTGTTGCCTTTGAAAATCCCCGACATGCTCAATCACGCTATTAGAAAAGGCAACATCAAAACTTCTGTTGCCAACATTGCTAATATTGCAAGCATCACATTCTATGTATTTAAATTTTGGCTTTTTCTCTTGAAAACTTAAGTTCAATAACGTTACATTTTCCTCTAATCCGCTCCCTTCCCATATCTGCTCATATCCTCCGATATCAATTATCTTATCGGCTTTGGTTACATTCAAAACACGTATAAATTGATCAAATCTTCTTTTTCTAAATTGAAAACTTAATGATGAAGGGTCTTCATCGTTTCCAATCTTCTTAAATAAATCCATATATAATTACCGTTGTTATGTTGCTTTATTTTAAAGGGATGAAATTCAATATTGATTGTTAACTAATTTTTTTCGACAAAGGAGCTTCCAAATACCTTACCAATTCGTTGAGAAAAGACATCGACGGAAAAAAAATCCAAATAAGTTTTGCGGGCCTGCACTCTTATTTTATCTGTGTCGATGCTTTTATAATTCGTCAAGAGCGGAAGAATTTCATTATAGTTTTGGCACAAAAAGCCATTGTATCCATTTGTTACATACTCGTTAATTCCACTGATATCCTTTGCTATTATAATTGCCTTGGCTATCATCAGCGCCTCGATCAATACAACGGGCTGGCCCTCTGGACCATTAGATAAGAAAATTAAAAAATCTGCCTTATTGTACTCAGCGAAGATCAAGTCGTTGGCAATTTCATTTTCAATGGTAATGTGATTCTCCAGGTTAAACTCAGAAATCATCGCTCGTATTCGACATTCGAACATATGATCCTGGAAAGCGCCAACTAATCTCCAGTGAAAATTGATGTTTTTAGATTTCAATATACTTGCCAATGTTATGCATTCAGCAATTCCCTTATTTGGATTTAAATGACCCACACACAATAATCTCAAGAATGATTTGTCATCCGATTTGTTAGAGTGTAAATCTATTTCCGTTCCTGCTACATCCTCGCAAAAATTGTAAACGATGTCGTGTGTTTTAGCCCGTAAAAATTCTAATTCCTTTTTTTGGTATTCGGTTAAACAAAGAAGGTGTTCAATGTTTCTATATAACATCCGCAATAATTTAAATAGAAACTTATTCTCTATGAAACTTTCGTTATAGCCTCCAGCGTGAACTTGCAGTATTAATTTCTTTTTAAAAAATAATTTTAATGGAATGCCTATGAGCGTATCCTTAATTAACGCACTTTTTTTTGGTCCACTTAGAGAATAATAGACTTTTTCAATTTGTCTTTGTTTAAATACACCTTCCATCGTTATCCGTAAAACAA
>DASYTA010000563.1:0-7006 GCA_036002745.1 Cyclobacteriaceae bacterium
AGTTTCCCCAACTTGATTTGTTGTTATCGTAAACATGGAGTAATTCGTCAAATGCGTAAGCAACATTCTCAACGGAGTCATCATGCTTCTCTTCATTAAGGGCAGCTTGAGATTTTTTTAAGAAAGTCCTTCAGCGTTTCATAAGTCACTAACTCCACCATTGCTATATTATTAAATTCAATTCCGAAGTGAGTAATGGTATTTTGTTCGAAAAAATCAGTGGTATTTACTCTCGAGATTTCTATTTCAGACTTGGCAGGGAGTAAACCTTTATGTTTTAAGTTAACTCGTCTTGCATTCAAATTTCTCATTGACTCCTTTAGAGTTAATGATGGTATTTTATCCCAGTATTCCAAAAAATTGAACTTGCTTGAGTCAACGTCCTTGTGCTCGGATAGGAGCTTCAGAAACATTTCAATACTGTCGTGGAAGGCCAGTAATGAAAAAATTGCTACACTTTCATTTTGGTATGATTGTCCGATACCAATTTTATAAAGGTGCTTAATGTGTACGAGCCGTCTAGTCAATATTTCAGTGTCCAACATATAGAGCTTGATTGTGAAACTAATTTAAGGATTTCACTAAACTAATTGGCTCTTTTGCTTGCTTTGGTGTCGCGCGGGATGTGTGGCAAGCAAATGTGCCAATGTTCGAAGCACCCGTCATTGTCCCGCGGGCATTGTGCATAACGTTTCGATATAAGCAACTTGTTGCTTATATCCCTTTAATGTACGACTAAGGTATGCATCAGCATCAAGCAAACAAAACTGCCGTTTTAAGCTTCATTGAGAGGTTCGAATGCGTTCTGTTGCGATTATCCATTTGTAATCGAATATATTTAATGGTACTCAAAATGTATCTCAAAAAAATGTCCTGCACTTTTTCGAGTGCAGGACATTTTAATTAAATCAGAAAATATATCTTAAGCAATTGCTTTCGCTGGAGCTTTTTCTTTTTCTCCTTTCGCTTTTGGGTCGCGATCGAAATCTAATACCACCGGCGATGCAATGAAGATCGAAGAGTAAGTACCGATCAACATACCAATTACCAAGGCGAAAGAGAAACCGCGTAATACTTCACCTCCAAAAATCAGAAGTACAACCACTACCACCAAAACGGTTCCTGAGGTGATCAAAGTACGACTAAGCGTGCTGTTGATCGCATCGTTGAAAACTTTTGCGCGATCGTGATTAGCACCAAAACTCATGTATTCACGAATACGGTCAAAGATGATAACGGTATCGTTGATCGAATAACCGATGATCGTGAGTAGGGCTGCCACGAAGATCTGGTCGATCTCAAACGAAAGACCAAAAGCATGAGCAATACCAAAGGCCGCAATCACAAATCCCGCATCGTGCGCCGTAGCGATGATCGCACCCGTACTGAATTGCCATTTTTTGAATCGGATCAAAATATAAATGAAGATCGCGATCAATGAGTAAATACTCGCTTTGAAAGCTGAGGCTTTGATATCATCGGCGATCGTTGCATCTACTTTATGCGATTTTGAAATTGTAAAGTGTTGATCATCCAGTTGAGCATCGTTTTCCGAATGCTTAAGTCCACTGAATTTCTCAATGGCATCGACGAGCGCTGTTTTTACTTTTTCGTCCGAACCGTCTGATTCGTCATCGATCAAGTAAGAGGTGGTAACTTGCATTACCTCATCACTTCCATAATTTTTCACTTCAGTGCTTGAATTCTTAAAGTTTTCGCTAATCGCAACTTTCATATCGGTAGCGACAACAGGTTTGCTGAACGCCACTACAAAAGAACGACCGCCTTTAAAGTCAACCCCTAAATTCAATCCCTGGAAAGCAATGATGATGAAACCCGCAATCATGATAGAGCCAGAGAACGCATATGCTCTGTAGCGATTGCCAATGAAGTTGAATTCACCGCGCTTGCGCACCAGGTTGGCAATTGCAGATTCGAAAGAGAAATTAGTGTCATCGCCTTTGCGTACAAAGAACTCAACGATCACGCGTGAGATATAAACTGCAGAAAAGAATGATGTTATGATACCGATGATCAATACGATCGCAAAACCTTTCAGTGGCCCTTGTCCGAAAATATATAAGAACATGCCCGTAATGAGGGTCGTTAAGTTGGAGTCGAAGATGGTAGTGAAAGCGCGCTCATATCCTTTTTTTATCGCGTCGCGAAGCTTTCTTCCCATTTTTAATTCTTCTTTGATGCGTTCGTAAATTACCACGTTGGCATCAACCGCCATCGCCATGGTAAGCACAATGCCGGCAATACCAGGAAGTGTTAGTGCTGCATTAAGCTGCGCTAAAATTCCAAGAATGAAGAAGATATTGAAAAGTAAAGCGAGGTTGGCTACCCATCCGCCTTTAGAATAATAAGCGATCATGAAAAGAACAATCAACGCAAGACCAGCTCCCATTGATATCAAACCTTGGTTTTGTGCTACTTGGCCCAATGAAGAACCAACGATTGCTTGCTCAACGATGCGAGTAGGAGCCGGCAACGAACCAGCTTTAAGCACGAGTGCCAAGTCTTTTGCTTCTTCTGTTGTGAAGTTACCAGTGATCTGCGAGTTTCCGTTAGGAATTTCTCCTTGCACGGTTGGAGCTGTGTAAACGTTGTTATCAAGCACAATTGCGATACGACCTTGTGGTTGTTTAGTGGAAGCAGCAGCGGTGATCTTCGCCCATGTGCGTGCACCAGAAGCGTTCATCGTCATGCTTACTGAAGGGCGGGCAAACTGATCGAAATCAGAGCGCGCATCGGTGATTACATCGCCGGTTAACAAAGGCTTAGCACTGCGGCCAAGGTTTACAAAATTCAATTTGATGTCTTCTATTCCAGGTGTAACATCCGGATCGGCCTTCACATCCCAGAATACACCAACAGTGCGAGGCAATAACGCACGCACATCATCGCGCTTGAATATTGCGTTTATCTGTGCTGTATCTTTTACAGGATAAAGGAATGAACCTCCTTGTGAACTTAGCGAAAATAGGGGTGAGGCTGTAGCTGAACGTAGTGAATCCAAAGAGCTATTAGTGCTGTCTTTAGGATTGGCGCTCGTCAATTGTTTTTCCAATGCTGACTTAGTGGTGTCAGTTTTGGATACAAGCTTGTCGGCTAGGTTGGAATCTTTTTTTGTTTCGGTGGCCGGCGCATTCTTTTTTTCTTCCAATTTTTTTGCAGCTTCTTCCTTCATCAGCATTTGATTGATGCCCATCAATGATTGACTGATTTGAGGATCGTAAGGTTCTATGATTTCCCAAAACTCAAGACGAGCAACCCCTTGCAAAAGCTTACGCACGCGCTGAGGGTTATCAGCTCCAGGAATTTCAATTTGAATTCGGTTGGTGCCTTGAAGTCTTTGAATGTTCGGTTGTGAAGTTCCGAATTGGTCAATACGTGTTTTCAAAATAGTGAATGAACGATCGATGGCGTCCTTCACTTCTTTGTCGAGAAATTTTAAAACGGTAGGATCGCTATCCGACAATTTAATTTTGTCTTTGTTAGCCGTGGAAGTAAACAACGATGCTAGTGTGCGATCAGGATTTGCTTCTTTGAAGGCCTGAGCAAACAATTCCACAAAAGTGGAGCTGCTTGTCTTTTCCATGCTCTTGGCTTTTTGTAAAGCCGTCAAAAATGCAGGGTCTTGATTGTTGCCGCTCAATCCGCGAACAATATCGATCGGTGAAATTTCAAGTACTACATGCATACCACCTTGTAAGTCAAGACCAAGGCTCAACTCGTTGTCTTTAATTTCTTTGTAAGTGTACTCAGCACCGAAAATGTTGTACACCGGTTTGTTCCATAATGAGTCGAGATAATTTTGCTTTTTAGCAAGATCGATCGAACCGTTTTTATCGGTGGCCTGAGCCTCCGCTTCTCTGGTGATTTTTGCTGTGACGAAGGTGAACGACAGATAGTAAAGGCAAAGTGCCGTAATTACTACTGTGAGCACCACTACTACTCCTTTATTGCGCATAACGAATTGATTAAAAGATTACAGATTGAAAAATTAGAAAATTGAAAATCAGGAATGATTGCTCTATTGAACAATCATCAATAAATAATTTAGAACTAAAACTTAGGGGGCGTTGGGCGATATAATCACCCGAAACAGAGTTTTGAAAAAATTCGTAGCAATTTTCTGAATGAAGACTGCTTTCTCATTTTTATCATCGGCTAAAACCAATTCTTCGGCAACAGAGGGCTGTGAATTATTTAATTCAACAGATTGACCTTGTGCAGCTACATCAGAAGGGGCATGAATCGCAACTTCTTTTGTATCCGACGCCTTTTCAGTCTTGATTTTTGAAGGAACGGTTCCGATCTGATAGAAAGACTGTGAAAGTAAAATCACAATAACAGCACATAGGCCAGAGGCCAAAAGGAGCGTGCGTTGTAGTGATTTACTTTTCATAGAAGGGCACAAATGTAAAGAATTGGGATGAATTTGCAATAAGACCTTTTTGTTGCATTTGGGTTAAGCTTGTTTAGTACTCTTTGTTTTTCTAAGATTCACATTGAAATTTGGTGTAGTTATTTCTCCGATAAATCAAATGAGCAATAAATGCGTTCTATTGGTTGTTGTCTCACTAATAGCTTTCATGAATCAATCCAACGGCCAGATAAAGGCAAAAGTGGATATGATCTTTGGAGGGAATTACACCTGGATGAGAAATAATGTTTTGCAAGGTGAGCAGCCTGCATTTGGATTCAATTTAGGTACAGGAATTATAGTTGAGCCATCTCCAAAATGGAAAAGAGTTTCTTTTGGTTTGAATTTTTTATTTTCTAAGAAGGGATATAAACAGTCCCTTGGTCAGGAATATGAAGTGAAATTGTTTTATTTATCATCTCAATGGTTAGTCAATTATAAAATTTCACAGCCTGTTACGAGTTATGCAGGGTTCGATTTATCCGGACTTATCAGTACGAGTGTTACTCACGGTTTAGATACCTATCGTAACGGGGACTTTGGCCTCGTTTTTGGTTTCCTTTTTTTTGAAAACAAGCCCCTTACTTTAAATGCCCAATTGGTTTATGGATTAACACCATTGCTTGATTACTATAAAATTGATCAGCTTGGAAACCTTACTAGTTTTAACGATTTAAGAAATACTTGCATTTCGCTGGGGGTGCGTTATCGAATTGTCAAATGAATAAGTTTATTTCTTATGTAATTATTTTATTGACCTCATTCTTGTTGAATGCGTGTAGCGCGCTCTGGATACCCGATCCGGTTGATCCGAGACTTCCAAAATTTACTGAGACAGGAAATAATGTTGCTGGTGCCTTAGTAAATGAAAAAATCTGGGAAGCGAGGACGGCATGTTTTCTGGTTGGAGGGTGTAACAATGCAATGAAGTTTCTGCTTAATGCTGATAGTAGCCTAACCGTTTCGCTTGAGGGCAGTGTAGATGGAATTGACATGACTTTTAATTTTACAATTAAAAGCCAATCGTTTTTAACTTACTCCGATTTGCGATTACTTAACGGAAAGAAATTCACAATCGATGGGAAAGTAAATACTGTGGTGGTTGATGACTTATCGAGATCGAATACGCCCATACCATGCACTCCTGGAGTTTATGCACAAGGACAATTGTATTTTGTAGGTGTTAAACAATATGTCTATTCAGGCACTTTTGGTTTTAAAATAGACGACCCTTCCGGATGTGGTAACTATGAAGTGTCTTACGGAAGATTTGATTTTGGTTTAAACCAATAAATCTCCGTAGAAAATTTGAGACATCACCTCGGTTCGTGTCCTCACGAACCGAAATTGTGATGATGGTTTGTGAGGACACAAACCATGAATCAAGCATATTCCTCAATAGGCAAACAGCTACAAACTAAATTCCTGTCGCCATAAGCGTTATCAACGCGGCTTACTGATGGCCAGAATTTATTCTCTTTAACAAAATGCAATGGGTAAGCAGCCTTTTGGCGGCTATAAGGCTTCGTCCATTCATCAGAAGTAATTACAGCAGCCGTGTGAGGAGCGTTTTTCAAAACGTTATTTTCTTTGTCGGCCTTGCCTTCTTCTACTTCGCGAATTTCATTTCTGATCTCGACCAACGCTTCGATAAAGCGATCCAGTTCTTCTTTCGGTTCGCTTTCGGTTGGTTCAATCATAAGTGTTCCAGCAACAGGGAATGAAACGGTTGGTGCATGGAATCCATAATCCATCAATCGCTTGGCGATGTCCTCCACTTCAACACCTGATTTTTTAAACTCACGGCAATCAACAATCATTTCATGAGCACAGCGACCATTAGTGCCGGTGTAAAGAATCTTGTAATGTCCACTCAGCTTTTCCTTGATATAGTTGGCATTGAGTATTGCCATCTTGGTAGCGTTGGTCAATCCTTCACCACCCATCATGGCAATGTAGGCGTAAGAGATCGCCAAGATGCTTGAGCTTCCGTAAGGGGCGGCACTCACGGCGCTGATCGCTTTATCTCCTCCAGTTTTTACAACAGCGTGACCCGGTAGAAATGGTTTCAGTTTATCGTTCACACAAATTGGTCCCATGCCGGGGCCACCACCACCGTGAGGTATACAAAATGTTTTGTGAAGGTTTAAGTGACAAACATCAGCACCTATGTTCGCTGGTGAAGTCAAGCCAACCTGCGCATTCATATTAGCACCATCCATGTATACAAGACCACCATTCTTGTGGATGATCTCACATATTTCAGTGATCGATTCTTCAAACACACCATGCGTTGATGGGTAGGTTACCATCAAACAAGAAAGATTATTCTTGTACTGATCTGCTTTCGCTTTAAGATCAGCTACATCAATTTTTCCTTCTTCATCAGACTTTACTACGATTACTTCCATACCAGCCATCACTGCACTTGCAGGATTGGTGCCGTGTGCTGATGCGGGGATGAGAGACACGTTTCTGTTGTTGTCGCCACGAGCTTGATGATAAGCGCGAATTGTTAAAAGTCCTGCGTACTCACCTTGTGCGCCGCTGTTGGGCTGCAATGAAACTCCTGTG
>DASYTA010000564.1:0-14985 GCA_036002745.1 Cyclobacteriaceae bacterium
TGATCTTGAATAATTTTTTTTGCTCCATGTTTGTCATCTATCTCAAGAAGTTTTTCAAACATCGATCGATCAAATAACGCTGGGACTCCTGGTGAATCTGAATAGAATGAGGCTACGATGGAGGTTTTTTCAATTTGGAAGGAATGAATCATTTTCTTTAGATGATCAGAAGTAAGCAAAGGCTGGTCGCAAACTGTAAACAGGATTGACTGGCACAATGGAAAATGATCAATCACATAGCGTACTCCACTTTTAATTGAAGAGCCCATGCCTTCTTCCCAATTCGAATTGGTAATGACTTCAATTCGAAGATCAACAATTTCTTTACGATGAATTTCTTGATTAGAACCTAATACAACTGCAACTCGATCAACACCCGAATCAATGACCTCTTTTGTGGTTTTTCTAATCAAGGTTTCGCCTCCGATCTTTAAAAGTTGTTTGGATTGCCCCATCCGCGAAGATGAGCCAGCAGCTAATATGACGGCCACTGATTTGACTTTCTCATTGTCTTGTTCAGTGGCCATTGGCATTTTGTTTTACGAAAGATACATCTTCTCGTAATATTCGTTGGCCATTCTCGATGAATCAAAATATGTCAATACTTCTTTCATGGAAGTCTTCACGATTTTGGCCCACTCCTCTGGTGAATCGTAGTAGGTGGGAATAATTTCGTTTTCTAATACTTCGTATAATTTTTCGGCCTCAAACTTGTCTTTCTCTTCTTGTGAAAGATGGTCCACAGACGGTTCGATGACAAATGAATTTTCTCCGTGTTTCGCAAATTCGGGAACCCAACCATCGGGGATGGATAAGTTCACGCTAGCATTCATCGCGGCCGTCATCCCTGAAGTTCCGGAAGCTTCATGATACAATCGAGGATTGTTGAGCCACAAGTCTGATCCTTTTTTCAAATGACCCGATAGCCATAATTCGTATCCAGTTAGTACTGTGCAATTAGGAATGTCTTTCGTCTTCCAATAGATCTCGTTGAAAATATTAATAGCAGCGAAATCTTCGGGGTAGGGTTTACCTGCCCAGATTATCTGCACAGGATATTTTTCATTGGTTACAATTTTCAGAAAGCGTTCGAAATCCGAAAGCAAAAGGTTAGCTCGTTTATAACTTGCAAATCTTCGTGCCCAAACTATGGTGAAAACATTCGGATCAAAAAGTTTTCCGGTTTGATTCGCGACAACGCGAAAGAGTTTCTCCTTCAATTCTTTTTTTCGAGAACCGATTGCGAGGTCATTCTTTTTTTCGAGCGCCAACTCCAGTTGATTATCCATCCAATATTTTTTGTTTTGCGCATTGGTGATCGCATCGATTTTACAAATGCCGGAATGATCGCCCCACATTTTCCTTGCCACTTCACCATGCAATTGCGATACACCGTTAGCAAGTTTGGCAAATCGAAGGGCAGTCAATGTATAATTCAATGTTCCGTTTCCAAGAGGTATATAACCTTCCACATCTTTTACGGTAAGGCCGTTGAAGAAACTCATGCTATTCAATAAAGGAATGCTGTGTTCCTCGTTGCCAGCGAGCTCAGGAGTGTGAGTTGTAAATACCACACGTTTTTTTACTTCCTCAACGCTTTTGTATTTGTCGAGCAAATAAAAACAAAGAGGCAACGCGTGGCCTTCATTCATGTGATAGATTTCTGTTGGTCGCTTCAAAATATCCAACAGTTTAGCGCCTCCTGCTCCTAACAAAATCGACTGTGCAATGCGTGTTGTTTCATTAGGATCATACAGCCTGTGACTTATGGTTTGCGCCAGGAAATCATTTTCAGGAATGTCGGTAGTGAGAAGAAAAATAGGAGCTGTTTGAAACACCTCCGGTTTTAGCAACATCGCTTTCACATACACACGAGTGCCATGAATAGTGATAGGAAAAACAATATTAGTATCGGTTAGAAAAAAATAATCCTTGTCGCGAAAGTTGACGCGCAGCGTTTGATCTTGGTTACGTTCCTGGTCGTAGTATCCTTTTTTCCAATGGATACCAATCCCGATTACATTTTGTTTTAATTCGTAGGCACTGCGCATGTGCGAGCCAGCGAGGAACCCCAGACCACCGCTGTAAATTTTTAGCGGTTGATCGAGCGCAAACTCCATCGAGAAGTAAGCTACGGGTTTGGAATATTTTTCATCAATTTTGTAAGAGAACGGATTAAGTGATTCAGCCATCTATAAAATATTTTCAAGACGGCAAACTAATAAATGATGATCAATTGATAAATCTTATAATGGTAAAAAGAAAATTACGCATAGATGCAATCGTTTGTTTTTTTGAACTTACCTACTTGACGACCGATGAAATTTAAAACAGAACCAACCTCCGATGAAAAATTACTTGATCGTTGTGCATTGATGATGAGCCAATCCGAACCGTGGATTACGTTGAAGCGTGATTTGCAAGGATGCCACGAAGCTATGCGTGGTGATTATAAAGAAGTTTATGTTTGCCTTGATGGTGAAAAGCTTCAAGGATTTATAGTTTTGCAATTGGCTGGCGTTTTTAAGGGATACATTCAAAGTATTTGTGTTTCACCTGAAATGCGTGGCTCAGGCCTTGGTAGCGCGATGATAAAATTTGCTGAGGAAAGAATTTTTTTAATCTCGCCGAATGTGTTCATGTTGGTGTCAACCTTTAATGAAAAGGCGGCCAAGCTTTATTTTAAATTGGGCTATGAAAAAATTGGTGTGCTAAAAAATTTCGCTCTTGATGGATGTGATGAGTTTTTACTGCGCAAGACGATTGGTTCCCTGAAAAATTTCTCCTCTAAAACTCGTAATTCGTAATTTCTAATCTCTAATTATTTCTAATGGATCAATTTGCTTTTGTGTTTGACATGGATGGTGTGATTGTCGACACCAACCCGCATCATAAAATTGCTTTGCGCGAATTTGCTGCGAAATACGGCTATTCTCTTTCTGAGGAAGGTTTGATCAAAAAAATTTACGGACGCACCAATAAAGAATGGATTCCTAATCTATTCGAACGAACGATGACCGCGGAAGAGGTTTCGCGCTTTGGAGAAGAAAAAGAAAAAATGTTCCGCGATATATATGAAAAGGATATTGTAGAAGTAAAAGGCCTTACTGCGTTCTTAGAAGAAGCGAAAAGCTTTGGTATTAAAATGGCTATTGGTACCTCAGCTCCTAGAAGCAATGTAGATTTTGTTTTGAAGCACACGGGCATTGGAAAGTTTTTTTCTGCGATTTTGGATGAATCGCATGTAACGCACGGAAAACCAAATCCTGAAATTTATATCAACTGTGCCGTCGCGCTAAAACTTCCAACTTCACAGTGCATTGTGTTTGAAGATTCATTGTCGGGTGTAGCGGCTGGTCGTGCTGCAGGAAGCCCTGTTGTTGGCGTAGCCACCACTCATACCGCAGAAGAGCTCGGAACGAAGATTGTGATAAAAGATTTTACAGAGATTAATCCTTCAAGATTGATACAAGAATTTAGTCGCCATCAATAAACCGCTTCGTGATCGGCTGATAGGAATCAATTCTGCGATCGCGCATGAATGGCCAATGCACGCGCACACTGTCCGTGCGATTGAGATCAACTTCTGTTACGTTCACTTCTTCCTTGTCGTGCGAACCTAAATAAAGCAGCCTGCCAAGAGGATTGGCAATAAAAGAACCTCCCCAGAATTTCATCGCACCATTTTGTTCCAAGCCAACACGATTCACGCTGACAACATGCACGCCGTTGGCCACTGCATGACTTCGCTGAATGGTTTGCCAAGCATTGTATTGCTCAGAGTTAGTGGCTTCATCTTGCGAAGTTGCCCAACCTATCGCAGTAGGATAAAACAATATTTCGGCGCCCATCAATGCGGTGATACGGGCCGCTTCAGGATACCACTGATCCCAGCAAATCAAAACCCCAAGCGTAGCAAACTTTGTTCTGAAAATTTTATAGCCAAGGTCTCCTGGAGTGAAATAGAATTTTTCGTAATAAGACGGATCATCCGGTATGTGCATTTTGCGATACTTACCTAAGTATGCTCCGTCGGCATCGAGAACGGCCGTAGTGTTGTGATATATTCCTTGAGCTCTTTTTTCAAAAAGAGATGCAATGATCACTACGCCCAATTCTTTTGCTAATGAAGATAACTTATCGGTGGACGGCCCCGGAATGGATTCAGCCAGATTGAAATTATCGTAATCTTCAACATCACAGAAATAAAGTGAGGTGAAGAGCTCTTGCAGGCACACAATCTGTGCGCCTTTGCTGGCAGCCTCGCGCACTTTGCTAACCGCCTTAGCAAGATTTTCTTCTTTGTTCTTGGTGCAGCTCATCTGCACGGTCCCGATTTTAACTGATTTTGTCACTATAGTAGATTTTGCACAAAACTACGATCGTAAAGTAGAAATTTAAAATTTGATTCTTTGCCCTAGTAAATGGACTTCTGGATTTGCAATGTAGTCTTTCTAGTGAGGATCTGTCATCTTTTTACTGACTAGTTTCATGACATCATGATCATGAATATCTTTTTTGGGAATAGAAGTTTTTAGTAAAGGAATATCCACCTTAGATTTGATCAAAAGGATAACATATGAAAAAGTTAATGATAATTTTTGGATTGGCTTGCCTTACTCTATCATGCAGTAAAGAAACAGTCAAGACACCAGGGCAAGTTGCTGCTGACCAAATTAACTCTGCTATCAGCGGTAAAGGCGTGACTTCGGCATTTATTTACGAATGGTATGGCACTTCCTATAGTTCGCAATTTGGTAATGCTGTGCCGTTTCAAATAAGTGGCCAATTTATTCTAGTCACTGCAGGCACTACCAGTGATCATTATTATTTCAATCTGGAAAAACTGGCAAGGTTTGAACTCTTAGGGAATCAATTGGTATTCTATTTCAATTAAGTACTTATTTAATTGCTCTCACCATCTCTCTTTTTCCTGGTGGGCCTGGGAGCGATTCAACAACCAAACCGAGCGATTTTAAATTTCTTTTGAGTTGCCCTTGAGCACAATAAGTGACAAATAATCCGTTTGGTTTTAAACTCTTGATCACTTTTTCAAGAATTGGTAATTCCCACATCTCGGGTTGTTTGGCTGGGGCGAATGCATCGAAAAAAACGATATCTAATTCGCTGGCGCCGAAAGCTAAATCTTGAATTGATATTTTTCTTTTTAGTAAAGAGAAATTATCGATCACCTTTATTTTTGAGTCCCACTCAATTTCATGAAGCTGCTTGAAATAACTTTTAGTTTGATCTCCCGGCAGAATGGACGAATAATTTAATTGACTTGCAGTTTCTGAATCAATAGGAAATGCTTCTACTGACGTATAATCAATCTTAATTTTAGTTTGAGATGAAAAAAGCAAACTAAGTAAAGCATTAAGTCCAGTGCCAAACCCAACTTCAAAAATAGAAACAGAGGAAGGTTGATTTTTTTCGACAAAAAACTGCAGGCCGTTTTTTATGAATACATGATTTGATTCCTGAATCGCTCCGTGTGTAGAATGGTAGGTCTCGTTAAGAGCAACATTCAATAATGAAGACGACCCATCACCAGTTTTAATAAGTTGGATATTATCCACCTCAATTTTTTGAAATTAATGCTACAGCCATCGCATTCACGCCCTCTTCACGGCCTACGTAGCCAAGTTTTTCATTTGTAGTGGCCTTTATCGAAACATCTTCGTCAGTGATATTCATCAATGGAGCCAACACTTTTTTCATTTCCTGTATGTGCGGATTAATTTTTGGTTTTTCCAACACTATGGTACAGTCTACGTTTTCAATTTTCCAGCCTTTATCACTCAGCATTTTTGAAACTTCTTTCAAAAAGAACTTGCTGTCTTTCCCTTTCCAGCGTTCGTCGGTGTTTTGAAAGTGAAACCCGATATCTCGAAGATTGGCAGCACCCAGTAGTGCATCGCAGATCGCGTGAATGAGAACGTCCGCATCGCTATGACCTACAGCTCCTTTGGCTGATTCCAGTTTTATTCCTCCAAGCCAAAATTCCCGACCTTGCTCAAGCGGATGCACATCGAAACCCATACCTACTCTGATCTTCATTTTTAATTTTTTAAGGAATGGTAATACATCACACTTGAATTTTCTTCGCGCAAAATTTCTTTCGCTACTCGTTGAATGTCCTCTTGGGAGACTTGCTCAATCTTTTCAATTTCTTTATTGACTAGCCCTGCGTCACCGCTTAGTGAAGCAAAGGCAAGATTCATGGCGCGGTTGATTACTTCCACTTCACCGAATTCAAGTGTGGCTGCTGATTGGTTTTTTACTTTCTGTAGCTCGTTCTTTGAGACTCCTTCCGAAATTACTTTTTGCAGAATCTTATCCACTTCTTTTTCTGCATCCTCCAACTTAATGCCTTCTTTTAATTTGCCATTCACTACAAGGAGCCCAGGATCGACAGTGCCCATAACAAATGAAGAAACGGAATTAAAGATTTCTTTTTCTTTCACCAACGTCTGGTACAACCGACTTGACTCCCCTCGGCTTAAAATATCGCCCAACATATCCACAGCATAATAATCGTTGTGAAAGCGACCGGGCATATGAAAAGTTTTGTAAAGCGCATTCGCGGGCACTTTTGCCTCCGTGTTTAAAACTCGTTTTTCTTTTTGTTTGGGTTCCACCGGGAGTTTCCGTTCTTTCTTTTTACCAGACGGAATTGGACCAAACCATTTTTCAGAAAGCTGCTTTACTTTATCTGTTGTAACATTTCCAGCTACCACAAGTACAGCGTTATTGGGCAAGTAATGTTTGAAGAAGAAATCCTTCACGTCATCCATCGTTGCGTCTTCGATGTGTGAAATTTCTTTGCCAATAGTTGCCCATTGATAGGGATGAGTTTGATAGGCTAGGGGTCGCAATTTCAACCACACATCACCATACGGTTGATTGAGATAGCGCTGCTTGAATTCTTCGATCACCACTTTGCGCTGCACTTCCAATACTTTTGGATCAAACGATAAACTGAGCATTCGATCGCTCTCCAACCAAAACCCGGTTTCAAGATTGGCAGCAGGCACAGTGAGGTAATAATTGGTAATGTCTGTATTGGTGAACGCGTTATTTTCTCCGCCCACTAATTGTAGAGGCTCATCATAACTCGGAATGTTTTTCGATCCACCAAACATCAAATGTTCAAAGAGATGAGCGAACCCTGTTTTGTTTGGGTTTTCGTCGCGCGATCCAACATCATATAGGATATTCATCACTGCAATCTGCACACTAGGGTCTTCATGAACGATAACGTTAAGACCGTTGTCCAGTGTAAATGTTTGAAAAGGAATCATAATCGTGTCAAAAATAAGAAAGAGAAATCGATTCGTTTAGTTTCATTTTTCGGAAACAAAATAATATCAATAGCGTTTTCATTAGACTAATTTTTGAGAAAAAGCGTCACTCCAACTAAACCAACCATCATGCAAACTATTCTCGGTGCCAACGGCTCCATCGCCTCACAACTTTCAAAACATCTTCCACGCTACACTTCACAGATCAGGCAAGTAAGTCGCAATCCAAAGAAGGTAAATGCATCGGATGAATTGTTCCCCGCAGACTTATTGAATTATGAACAAACAGAGAAAGCCATTGCAGGAAGTGAAGTAGTTTATTTGCTGGCTGGATTAAAATATGATATTAAAGTATGGCAACGCGACTGGCCAGCATTAATGCATAATGTAATAGACGCTTGCAAGAAGCATCGCGCCAAGCTTGTGTTTTTTGACAACGTCTATTCCTATGGCTTGGTGAAGGGACCAATGACGGAAGAAACTCCGTTCAATCCTGCAAGCAAGAAGGGAGAAGTACGGGCAAAAGTTGCAACGATGCTGCTAGATGAAATGAAAGCGAAGAACCTGGAAGGTATGATCGTGCGGGCTGCTGATTTTTACGGGCCTAATGTTTTGTTGAGCTTAACGCATTCGATGGTAACTGAGAAAGTAAAAAACAAAAGCACTTCTCAATGGTTTGGCAATCCGAAGTTGATTCACTCGTTTACCTATACACCCGATGCTGGAACGAGTTTGGCGTTGCTTGGCAATACAGCTTCAGCATTCAATCAAACCTGGCATGCACTGACGAGCAAAGAAAAAATTACGGGTGAAGAATATGTTCGTATAGCTTGTGGCCTTGCAAACCGTCCCTATAAAATTCAGCCGCTATCAAAGACAATGCTCAGGTTGGTCGGTTTATTTGTGCCTGTGCTTCGCGAGTTCCCTGAAATGATGTATCAATATGAGAACGATTATTTTTTCGATAGCTCAAAAATTGAAAATGCCTTTTCCCTCGAGGCCACATCATATAAAACGGGTATAGCAGAAACATTGAAGTAGTTTGGGCGTTGCATTTGTTGAGGTTATATTTGCGGCTATGACAGAGCAAAAATTCCATTTTTCATCACAGCCTGAACCTCACCGCATTCGCACATTACAGATTTTAAAACAGTATCCTGATGTAAAAAAACTGATGGGTAAAAACCCGTTGACCATTTTTGCCATCCTTGGCCTGGTTGGCGGAATGATTGGAATATCTTTTTTAGTTAAAGACTCAGCCTGGTGGGTAGTGCTTTTGGTGGCATACGGAATTGGCGCTTTTTTTAACCACTCGCTTTTCGTAATGATTCACGAGTGCTCGCATCATTTGCTTTTTAAAAACAAGTGGATGAATCGAGTGGCTGCAATCGTGTCGAATTTGCCACATGTTTTTCCTTCCGCAATTTCATTTGAGCGTTATCATATCAAGCATCATTCTTTTCAGGGAGTTCATGAACTCGATGCCGACCTTCCTGATTTTTGGGAAGCAAAGGCAATCAATAATTCATTTTTTGGAAAAGCACTTTGGCTTTTGTTGTTCCCTGTGTTTCAAGTAATCCGTACTTTCCGGTTGAAAGAAATAAAGCCCGTTGATGGTTGGATTGTGACAAATTGGATTATTCAAATTGCATTTAACGTTGCTATCTGGATCTTCTTTGGCCCCAAGGCATTAATCTTCATGCTGGCGAGTTTCTTTTTTTCTGTAGGATTACATCCCCTTGGAGCGCGATGGATTCAAGAACATTATCTCACGCTGGATGAAAATCAAGAAACATATAGTTACTATGGAGGATTGAATACCGTAGCTTTTAATGTGGGTTATCACAACGAACATCACGACTTCCCTTCTATTCCATGGAACAGGTTGCCCGAATTAAAAAAGAGCGCACCGACGTTTTACGATTCACTCAAGTCTCATCGATCATGGACGAAGTTGTTTTTCCGTTTTCTGTTTGATAAAAACATTTCATTGTATTCGCGCACCGTTCGCAATGAACGCGGAAAAGTGAAGCTTACCGATGAAAGCAAGCCCGATGCGGAGATGGTGATGGAGAAGATGGCTTAACTTCAGATTTCTACCAAACTCCGTTAACTTTGCGGCCATAAATTTCTTTATGAAGTTCTCCCGCAAAAAATATACTGACGAAACTCTCATTCATCTTTATGAATCACTTCTTCGTCCGCGACTGATTGAAGAGAAGATGCTGATTCTACTTCGCCAAAATAAAATAAGCAAATGGTTTAGTGGTATCGGGCAGGAGGCAATCTCCGTAGGAATCACAGCTGCTCTTGATCAAGACGAATACATTTTGCCAATGCACCGTAATCTGGGTGTGTTTACGGGTCGCAAGCTACCTTTCGAAAAACTTTTTGCGCAATGGCAAGGCACGATGAGTGGCTACACCAAAGGCCGCGATCGATCCTTTCATTTCGGCACGAACAAACATCATATTGTTGGGATGATTTCTCATCTCGGCCCACAAAATGGTGTGGCAGATGGAATTGCATTGGCAACCAAATTGAAAAAAGAAAATAAAATCACTGTTGTTTTCAATGGTGATGGAGGAACGAGCCAAGGTGACTTCCATGAAGGTGTGAATGTTGCAGCGGTTTGGGATTTGCCTGTGATTTTTGTCATTGAGAATAATGGCTATGGATTATCAACACCAAGTGATGAACAATTCCGTTGTAAAAATTTTATTGACAAAGCCATTGGCTATGGAATTGAAGGTGTGAAAGTGGATGGTAATAATGTGTTGGAAGTCTATGATACGGTAAAGAATCTGGCTGAGAGCCTTCGCAAAAAACCGCGACCAATTTTATTGGAGTGCATCACCTTTCGTATGCGTGGTCATGAAGAAGCGAGTGGCACCAAATATGTTCCCAAAGAATTGATGGACACGTGGGCAAAGAAAGATCCGCTCGATAACTACGAAAAGTATTTGTTGAACGAGGAAGTCATTGACAAGAAGTTGGCGGACTCGATGCGCAAGAAAATCAAAAAAGAAATTGATGATGGTTTGGCAATAGCTTTTGAAGAAACGCATCCAGAAGCCAGCACAGAAGTTGAGTTTAATGATGTATATGCTCCTTTTGTTCAAAGTGTCGTTGAACCTGCCTCAGAAATAAAATCAGAAAAACGTTTCATCGATGCAATCAGTGATGGCTTGCGTCAAAGCATGGAGAAACATTCCAACCTTGTTTTAATGGGACAAGATATTGCTGATTATGGTGGAGTATTCAAAATCACTGATGGGTTTGTAAAACAATTTGGTAAAGATCGAGTACGAAACACTCCTCTTTGTGAATCTGCAATTGTAGGATCTGGTCTTGGACTTTCCATAAAAGGAATGAAGGCCATGGTCGAGATGCAGTTTGCAGATTTTGTTACAGAAGGATTCAATCAGATCGTGAACAATTTGGCCAAGACGCATTGGCGTTGGGGTCAAGCAGCGGACGTGGTAGTGCGTATGCCAACGGGAGCTGGTACTGCAGCTGGCCCGTTCCACTCTCAAAGTAACGAAGCATGGTTCTTTCATACGCCGGGTTTAAAAATTGTCTATCCATCCAACCCGCATGATGCTAAAGGATTGCTTTGCGCGGCATTGGAAGATCCTAATCCTTACTTGTATTTCGAACACAAATTGTTGTATCGCTCGGTAAAAGATTTGATTCCTGATGATTATTATACCGTAGAAATCGGAAAAGCGAAATTGGTAAACGAAGGAAATGATATCTCGATCATCACATATGGAATGGGTGTGCATTGGGCAAAATTGATTTTGGATACGATGCCTGAAATTAAAGCAGACCTACTTGACTTAAGAACATTATTACCCTGGGACAAGAAGGCCGTTGAACAAACGGTAAAGAAAACGAGCCGCGTTTTGATTTTGCATGAAGATACATTGACCGGCGGGATTGGAGGAGAAATTGCTGCCTGGATCAGTGAAAATTGTTTTTCACATTTGGATGCACCAGTAATGCGCGTTGCTTCTTTAGACACGGCAATTCCTTTTGCACCAACCTTAGAAAGTAATTTCTTACCCAAGGGAAGGTTGAAAAATAAAATAGAAGAGTTGTTAAAATACTAACGGCTTAAAAAGTAAGAAGAGATTTCTTCCCACTCATCATTCAAATTGCTGGTAGGAAATTTTTTGCCAGCAAGATTATACCAGAATTTTGCGTTGAACTCATCACCTTCTTTCCGATGAAGGTAAGCATGAATCCATGCCGCATCAGGATGGTCAATCGCTTGAACAATATAGTGGGCCACGCCCCAGTTTCCCTTTGCATCTTGCCACAAAGCAAGCAAATAGGGCTCGCTTCCTTGAGGTTCTTTATTCAATTCTAGGGAGGTTTTAAATTCTGCAAGCGTCATTGGATAATGATTTGATGAGTTCGTCTTAGATGAGCAAAGGGTAATCCAAGCACAATTTTTCTTAATTTAGCCTGTTTAAAATAATAGTTTCTGAGGAAACAACAGACTAAAGCGTTGGCATTTTTAAAATCATATCGAGGTTTTCTTATTGCAATCGCTTGCGTAATTGCCACACCAGCCTTTTCTCAAAATACGAAGGGAGATAAACCCGCCAGCAACCAGCGATCCATTCTCCGTATACCTCATCTTAAATCCAAGAAGAAAAGGGGCGATAAAGCCCACACAGGAGACATCACCGGAAGAAGAATTCGAACTAAGAATAAATCATCCGCAGCCCGAGTAATCCAAATGGGGCCGAGACCTTATGCAAGAAAGAGCGTGAAAGAAGTAAGTAGAGTAGGCAAACCAGTAGGAGGTCATCAACAAAAATTTAAATCGACAACTGCAGAAGCTGCAAGGAATAATGTCTACCCAGTAAAGGGTAATTTTTACGTTAACAATCCTTCGCCACGCCCTCACGATAACCAACGTGCAGTTTCCAATACTCGTATACTTTCGAAAGTAAATTCAATGAATACCAAGAGTCGGCCTCCCGGTAGAAAGAAAAGAATTACGCCGAGGTCTGCATCCAGCTCTTTTGTTACGCGCGGACGAAAGAATGTGTATTGGGGAAAATTTAGAAAAGGCGAAAGGCCAATCACAACTGACATTACTGGGAGAACTTTACGTGCAAAAAATTTTCATTCTCCTGGGCTTGGAGTAATTCCAGCTAATGAAGTTTATCGAAAGGGAAAAACATTTGGTGATCGTTCGTATTCAGGAACTTTCAAAAACAGATTTGTTACGTCGGGAAAAAAATCGGAGAGGGCATGGAGCGGAGATGTATCGGGTCATGCTATCCGCACGAGGCCCCCTAAAGTTTCACCATCTCCAGGTGATTCAAGGTATTCTGGCTACTTATCAAATTCTGGTGTTGGCCGAGGCAGAGGCTCTAGCCGTGGTTCTGTCAGAATAAGTAGAAGGTTTAAAAATAACGGACAGCCAATTCTTGTTCGACAGCCAGGCATCGGAGCGAGCATGCGCAACTACAGTGGCAAGATAAAAGGTAGGTCCAAAACGTTTGATAATACGGGACCGAGTTATTCTGGTAACATTAAAACTAGAAGACCGCTGAAAGGTGGAGGCAGCAATAGTCGTGGTTTCAGAAATAATGGACAACCGATAAATGTGAAAGCTCCTGGCATCGGTGCAAACATGGGCAACTATAGCGGCTTCATAAAAGGTCGGACTAAAACGTTTGACAATGAGGGACCGAGTTATTCTGGTAGCATCAAAACAAGAAGGCCGCTGAAAGGGGGAGGCAGTATAAGTGGCCGTGGTCGTAATAACGAAGGCAGAGCAATTGATGTGAAAGCTCCTGGCATGGGCGCGAACATGGGTAACTATAGTGGTTTTATGAAGGGTCGGGCCAAAACCTTTGACAATGAAGGACCGAGTTATTCAGGGAACATCAAGACACGAAGGCCGCTCAAAGGAGGAGGTAGCATAAGCGGACGAGCTCGTAACAATGGAGGCAGGGCAATGGAGGTAAGAGGTCCGAGTGTTGGAGCGAGATATGTGGACAAGTATCAAGGATTTTTTCGAGGCACTCGAGCACCAAAAGGAGGCGGAAGTATTACTGTTCTATGGAACAATCACGGCCGGCCGGTGAACGTAAAGGGGCCTGGTATCGGAGGAAGATATGTTGATCAATATCAAGGGTTCATTAAGTCAGATGAGATTGCCCCTGGATTTGGTTATCAAGGAGAAAATTATAAAGGTTCAATTAAAGCAAGACGACCTTTGAAAGGAGGAGGAAGTGTTAACAATTCGGGATGGAATAATAAAGGCAATCCGATTAACAAAAAATCCTATTCACCTTCTGCATTACAACTTAGTGTCTACTCAGGTAGCCTCAAAGCAAAGCGGCCGTTGAAAGGCGGAGGAAGCGTTAACAATTCAGGGTGGAATAATAAAGAACAACCCATTTTGACAAAAGGCCCTGCGTTTGCTGGTGCGAGTGAAATGGGATACTCAGGACGAATCAAGTTGCCATTCTTCCGCAAAAATTACGTCCGAAATCCAAGGGCTCATGAAGATGCGTTAAAGAAACAGCGACCTGATAAATCCACTTATGAAGTAGCAGGCTTGCAAATTAAAGTGAAGCAGAAAGCCTATGAGCACAATGACCATGCCGCTAAAGGAGCTATAAAAGGTGAAGCACCGGGAAAGAATTCATTGAAAGCTGGTGAATATGAAGGTCATTTAAAAATGTTGTGGTCGTATAAACATAATCCAAGAAGCAATGAAAATGCTTTAAAGTCGATCAAGCCATCTAACTCATATTTAAAAGCTGGTGCTTATGCTGGTGGATTGAAGATGAAAAAATATGTTCATAATCCGAACAGCAACAAAAATGCACTGAATGTTCTTGCACCTGGCCGTGCTGTTGCTAGAATAAGAGATTACCAAGGCAATCTTAAAATGAGCAAACCTCACGGAAAGGATTTACTACTCGACGCGCAGTTTGCGCATACCTTCCGTGGCAACACAAAACACGACCGAACTTTTTTGATGAATGTTAAGTTGAAATGGGCAAAACTTTTCAAGAAAAATGCGTCGCAACCCGATGCTGTTAAGGAAAAGGTGCGCAGACCTCGATATGATAAAAAGGAACGCGATTTGTGGAAAGATCTCTATGATTAATTTATGAAATGGACAGAACTGAATAGCGAGCAGCAAATCGAAGAAATTAAGAGAGAATCAAAATCGCAGCCGGTGTTGATTTTTAAACATAGCACAAGATGCTCTATCAGTGGCACTGCGTTAAGCCGCCTTGAAAGAAATTGGAAAGAAGGAGAAGTCGCTCCTATAAAAATGTACTACCTGGATTTACTTTCATATCGAAATATTTCACAAAGCGTTGCCGAGTCTTTTAATGTGGAGCATGAATCTCCTCAAGTCTTGATTTTAAAGGACGGGAATCCGATCTATGTAAGATCGCATCTTGCCATCGGCTACGATGAGATACAACAGCTACTTCCTTCTAAAAATTAAACAAGATAGTTTGCTTCAGGCTTTCTGCGAGGCTTAACGCCACAGGGCAAGTAATTGCTGCATTTTTCAATTTTTGTTTTTGAACCTCTGTTGCTTGTAGACTAGGATGTGTAAAGGTGATTTTAATCTCCGCAATTTTTCTTGGGTTTGCTGACATTACTTTTACCACTTCAGTTTTTAGCC
>DASYTA010000565.1:0-1559 GCA_036002745.1 Cyclobacteriaceae bacterium
CGCACTCGCCAGCGCCTCAACGCCATGCGGCATTCATTCGGTCCATGCACGGCAGTATATAAATTTTGCAGCTCGGGATTGCAAGGTGGCTGACCTGCATATCTGCGAAGGCGCGACACAATTGGGAGATGGTACGAAAGACGAAAGCACCGGCAAGTTGATCAGTTACCTGGTGAGTGATTTTATAAAAGCGCTGAATGATTAGGTTAGGTTATTGGGCTATTGGGTTATTAGGGTATTGGTTATTGGATTACTCGGTTATTCGGCTGGTGGGATGTCCGAATAAACCAATAAACGAATACACTAGTGTCCCGTTTAGAAGAAATAAAGTTCTTTGAAATTATTGATTGTATTGGCTTTTAGTGAAGTTGTTTAGCGTGACGATTTGATCCGGTTTCGGTATCTATTGACTTTATTGAGTAATGAATACCGGAAAATATGTTTTTGCTCAATTGTGTTCTTTTTTGCCGCAGCGTGTCTTTGATCGCGTCGTTGCCAGTCATTCGGGTAATTATAAGATACGTCATTTCTCGTGTTGGAATCAAATGCTTTGCATGATTTTCGGCCAATTAAGTAATCGCGATAGTTTACGCGATTTGGTTGTAACTATTAATGCACATTCAGCTAAACTTTATCACTTAGGATTTGGAAAAGGAGTTTCCAAAACTAATCTTGCCAGAGCCAATGAACAGCGCTCATATTTAATTTATAAAGAGGTTGCTGATTATTTGGTGGCTGAGGCTCGAAGGATTTGCGTTTCAGTCGATGATACAGGATTTTCTTTCAATAATACGGTATATGCCTTTGATTCAACAACTATCGATCTGTGCCTGAATATTTTCCCTTGGGCTGGTTTTCATCATGGAAGAGGAGCTGTAAAGGCACATACACAATATGATGTGCGAACATCAATCCCTGTATTCATGCGGGTTACAGCCGGTTCAGTTCATGATATTAACTTGATGGATCAGATAAATTATGAGCACGATAGCTTTTATATTTTTGATCGTGCCTATACTGATTTTAACCGCCTGCACTTCATTCATCGTTCAAAAGCATTTTTTGTCATTCGGGCAAAAAGAGACCTAAAATTCAAGCGTATCACATCTCGGGCTGTAAATAAAACACTCAACGTGAAATGTGATCAACTGGGTTATCTAAAGGTTTTTTACTCCTTAAAATCTTATCCCGATAAAATCAGAAAAATCAAATTTTATGATCTTGAACAAAAGCGTGTTCTTATTTTTCTGACCAACAATTTAGAGCTCGAAGCGCATGAAATCGCTGCTATCTATAAGCATAGATGGAAAATTGAATTGTTTTTCAAATGGATGAAACAACACCTGCGGATCACAGCATTTTGGGGCAGAACTGAAAACGCGGTAAAGACTCAAGTGTATATTGCAATGATAACATATCTGCTCATAGCGATTGTTCGAGAAAAGCTCAACAGCAAATATTCCAGCTATGAAATTTTACAAATTTTAGGCGCTTCTCTTTTGGATAAAACCCAACTAAATCAATTACTTCAGAAAAACTACAATCAAGATGTCAAAGAA
>DASYTA010000566.1:0-3192 GCA_036002745.1 Cyclobacteriaceae bacterium
GGAGAGCATGATTGACGACTACCTAGAAAAACGTACGTTGGCTCGTTCTGAAGATTTCCGTTCGTTTCGAAATGAATTTGAAAATGAAAGTGCAGCTTTTATTTACCTCAACACTCCTGTTCTCTTTAATACCATGAAGACGTTGGCAGACATACCAACTAGAGCATCCATGGAGAGGAACAAAGATTTCATCGTGTGCTTTCGGCAAGCTGGTTTTCAATTGATACCTGACAAGGAAGGATTCAAAACATTGTTCGCAGAAAAATTTGTGGAACCTGAAAGTAAGCAAGTGACAGATGAACAAAGCCTGACTTTGCAAGGTAGTCTTGAACAAGATTCCATAGTAACAGAGAGTGACGCTGATGAAATTGTTGATGAAGTCAAAGCAGATGCCGACACTGACCCCATGGAACTGCCATACATCTATGTCAAGAATGTAAATGCAAAATTCTACGAAGAGTCTTTTGAAGACCACACCACGCATTTCAAAGTGGACTTGAAGGCCGGATTTAAAGATGGCTCTTTCAAAGAATATTATCCAAATGGCAAAGTTAAGATGACGGGCGAGTTCAAAAGAGATAAACGCGATGGCACTTGGCGGCTCTACGATGAAACGGGCAAGCTATTGATGAAAAGAAATTATGATGAAGGCAAGGTCACGAAGGAGAAAGTTAAAGATTGAAATTAACTCACCACCAACTCTACATCTCCGCCCACAGGATAACCTGTGCAAGTCAACACTCTTCCTTTCTTCATTTCTTTGTCGAGCAATACTTCATTTCGCGACATCCAGACTTCTCCACTTATGCAAGTAGCTGCGCAAGTGCCACACCTGCCTGCTTCACAGCTATAAGGAAGATCGACGCCCTGAAGTTTTGCTGTTTCCAAAATAGTGTTGGGATATTTTACTATCAATGAAAATTGCTGCCCTTGATATTCAATATTTACTCGATGCTGATCAATGTCAGGCGGAAGTTCTTTAACTTTTGGTTTATCAGTATTGAATTTTTCGGCGCGAATATTTTCTATAGGAACACCTTCAGTGAGCAACTCAATTTCTACCATCTGCATGTAATCACGAGGTCCACAGAGATAAGCAAGCGCTTCTGTTTTATTTGTAACATGCTCATGAATCAACTCAGCCAACAACACCGAACTCAACCGTGCGCGATTTAAATTTTTGTTACTACTAAATAAAAAAACGATTGACAATCGCTTCGAAAACTGTTTTTCAAGCTCCATTAGTTCTTGATAGAAAATTGTTTCCTTTTCTGAACGATTACTATAAACAAGTACAACTCGTTGCTTACGTTGAAATAGAACTTCTTTTAACAACGAGAGGATGGGTGTGATGCCACTACCCGCTGCCATAAAAAGCAAAACAGTGTTGTCGGATAAATCACCGGGAAGAGTAAAGAAACCTGAAGCTCCGATAGTTTGAATATGATCGCCCACTTTTGCTCGATCGAACAGCCAGCGTGAAAATTCTCCATTGGCAATCCGTTTGACTGTTATCTGAAGGTATTTATCTAACAAAGGGTGCGACGACAACGAATACGATCTGCGAACTGATGAGGAAAGCGGATGGAGTAATGTGAGGAATTGACCAGACTTATATGTTATAGGATTGTCAGCCGATTTCAGTACGAATGATTTTGTATCAGAGGTTTTTTGAACAATTGAATCAACGATCAAATGTGTGGTCATTGTTCAAAGATAAATAGTTGTTTGCTCTTAGGTTGCATTAAAATCTATCTCAAAAGTTATCTTTGAGATTCAATAAAAGCTATGGAATCAAAAATACCAAAACGCAAACTCGGCAAAAGTAATCTCGAAGTATCCGCTCTCGGCCTGGGCTGTATGGGCATGAGCTACGCTTTACTTCCTCTTCCTGATCCAAAGGAAATGATTAAACTTATTCATGAATCCATTGATCAAGGCATAACGTTTTTTGACACTGCCGAAGCTTATGGTCCTTATAGCAACGAGGAATTGCTGGGCGAGGCACTAAAGCCATTTAGAAACCGGGTGGTAATTGCCACCAAGTTTGGATTCACTTTCGAAAATGGTAAACCGGCAGGAGTTAACAGCAGACCTGAACACATTCGTGAAGTTACTGAAGCATCACTCAAAAGACTTAATACAGATGTTATTGACCTGTTGTATCAACATCGTGTAGATCCAACCGTGCCAATTGAAGATGTAGCAGGCACTGTAAAAGATTTGATCAAAGAAGGAAAAGTAAAACACTTTGGACTCTCGGAAGCTGGAGCAAACACCATTCGCAAGGCGCATGCCGTGCAACCTGTGACTGCGCTGCAAAGTGAATACTCGCTGTGGACACGACAGCATGAAAAAGAAATCATCCCAACACTCGAAGAGCTTGGCATTGGATTCGTGCCGTTTAGTCCACTCGGCAAAGGTTTTCTCACCGGCAAGATGAATGAAAACACAAAGTTCGAAAGTGGTGATTTTCGAAACACATTGCCTCGATTTACTACTGAGGCATTGAAAGCCAACCAGGCCTTGATTGATTTGCTTGGAGAAATTGCGAAGGAGAAAAATGCAACACCCGCTCAAATAGCACTTGCCTGGTTACTGCATCAAAAGCCTTGGATCGTTCCGATTCCTGGTACAACAAAATTAAATCGACTAACCGAGAATAATGGCGCGACTTTTATTCAACTAACTGCAAATGATTTGCGAGCTATTGAAGAATCCGCTTCAAAGATTCAAGTACTTGGAGCTCGCTATCCCGAGCATCTCGAAAAGACAACTGGTCTTTAAAGATCCATCTGACTATATAAGCTAACCGAGAAGACACCGAAAGATTTATTTCGGTGTTCTTTTTTTGTCTTTCCAGTCTACTGAATAAGACCTCAATCGGCTAAACCGACTTTCCTTCATTGGCCGACTCATATCTCATCATCGTCGGAGCCGAAATGATTTGAAATTAATCATGTGCTAAAGATGATCGAAATCATCTAAATACCTCATACAACTGACTTAGGTCAGTAAGCGCAAACTTCCTGTGACCTTACTTTGAATTGAAATGAACAGGGCACAAAGAATAAAAAGTCAGAACGAAAAAAATTTATCGAACCCCAATAACTAATAGCCTTATGAAAACTATAATCTGTACACTCGCGCTACTCTTTCTAACACTCGCAGTAATAAACTCACACGCACAGG
>DASYTA010000567.1:0-4625 GCA_036002745.1 Cyclobacteriaceae bacterium
GTTGTTTGTCGGAGACAACATCAAACAGAGGCGCAGTGACATTACCAACATCATTTATGACTCGTTCGTTGTATCGCCATGCCTTTATCGGTTTTATTTCGGCCATATAATTCGCTGCACTTTACTGTTTCAAGTTAAGCAAGTCGATTTTTTCTCCATTTACTTTCGGTTGATGGCGTTAATGCTACGGATTGCACTTGATTAACCGATGAAACTAATTCAGTAGCTAATACACTAGCTATCATTTCTTCTTCTGAAGTAGACTTGCCCTTTAAGTATTCAGGTTTGAAATAACTCTCAACAAACTTGGTAGAGAAATTCCCTGAACGAAAAGATTCATGGTGCATTACGAAATTGCAAAAGCCAAGAGTCGTTTCGACACCGGTGATTTCATATTCTTCAATGGCGCGAATTGTTTTTTCAATAGCACGTTCTCTTGTTTCATCGTGGCAAATCATTTTGGCAATCATAGGATCATAATAGAAGGGGATAGCCATGCCTTGTTCAAACCCATCGTCTACACGGATGCCGTGACCTTGAGGTCTTTTATAAGTTTTTAAAGTACCAATGTCAGGAAGAAAGTTATTGGCAGGATCTTCTGCATATACACGCACTTCAATGGCATGACCATTGATTTTTAAATCCTCCTGTTTGAATGGTAGTTTGGCACCTTCAGCAATTTGTATTTGCAGCTTTACCAAATCGAGTCCGGTGATTTGTTCAGTCACCGGATGCTCTACTTGCAGACGTGTGTTCATCTCAAGAAAATAAAAATTCAATTTTTCATCGAGAATGAATTCTATAGTTCCGGCATTGTAGTAGTTGGCCGACTTGGCTGCATTCACAGCGGCTTCACCCATTTTCTTTCTGAGCTCGGGTGTGAGCACAGACGAGGGTGCTTCCTCAACTACTTTTTGATGCCTTCGCTGAATAGAGCATTCACGCTCGAATAAGTGTACAACATTTCCATGTTGATCACCAAAAATTTGAAACTCAATGTGGCGTGGTTGTGATACATATTTTTCTATGAATACTGAACCATCGCCAAAAGCAGAAATTGCTTCGCTCACGGCGCGCTCCATCTGCTCTTGAAATTCACTTTCTTTTTCCACGATGCGCATTCCCTTTCCGCCGCCACCGGCACTCGCTTTAATTAAAATAGGATAGCCTATTTCTTTCGCAACTTTCTTAGCCGCATTCACATCAGAAATTGGTTCTGCAGTTCCGGGCACCAACGGTACATTAAATTTTGATACGGCAGCTTTTGCACCCAACTTGCTTCCCATGATTTCCATCGATTCTGCCGAAGGTCCGATAAAAATCAATCCTGCCTCTTTTACTTTTCTGGCGAAGTCTTCATTCTCCGAAAGAAAACCGTAACCTGGATGAATTGCATCGGCATTTGTTTCTTTGGCTGCGTTGATAATTTTATCCATCACCAAATAAGATTGTGATGATGGAGGTGGACCGATGCAAATTGCTTCATCAGCAAAGCGAACGTGAAGTGCAGCCCGATCGGCTTCACTAAAAACTGCTACCGTTTTGATGCCCATTTCTTTAGCGCTGCGCATCACGCGCAAAGCGATTTCACCGCGGTTGGCAACGAGTAGTTTTTTTATCTTTTTCATCCTTTGTTTCTATGATACAATGCTAACAAATAAATCCGACTTGTACTTTAAGGTTGTTAGTTGTTGGTTAATTGAGTATCGATAAGGTTAATAGCTAATTTCATCGGACAACTTTTAACATTTAATTAAATTTGTATGTGAATGCTTCAAACATTCTTCTGCCCTTTTTTTTCTGTGTGGCTATTGAAAGTATTGCGCAAACGGATACCTCAAGTGTTATTTATAGCTTATCAGGCAAAGTAGGATACAATTCAATTTGGACAGGTCGCGGATCGCTTCAGGAATTTACACAGGATCATCCTTGGTCCGTTCAAATCGATCTGGGAATTTTGAAAAACACACAGCGAGCCTGGAACTATTGCAACTGCTATTCTGAGAATGGATTGTCATTGAGCTACATCAATTTTGGTAATCCAGAAAAGTTAGGCAAGGCAATTACAATATCTGCTTTTGCCGAACCTTACTTAGTTTTGAAAAGACGATTTCACTTATCGTTGCGCGGAAGTGCAGGTTTGGCTTTTCTGAATAAAGTGTATGATAGCATTTCCAACAAAGACGCTATTTTTTTTAGCACCAAGACGAGTTTCATTTTAGCATTGGGCTTGAATTTCTCATGGCAGTTAAATCAAAACTGGAGGCTTGTTACCTCTGCACAGTTTAATCATATCTCTAACGGTGGTAAAAAAGATCCTAATGAAGGAATGAATTTTCCTGGAGTGACTCTCGGATTAACATATACACTAAACCCAACTACTCTTGAAACAAGAACACTGGAAAGAAACTCAAATAAATCAATCAGCCTTGTGGTTCACGGATTTGGCGGAATTCGTACTGCGTGGGCAGATGCAAACTGGCCTGAAGAAAAAAGATTATTGATCGGTGCTAATGTTGGATTGATCAAACAGCTAGGAAAAATTATTGGCGTAGGTGCGGGTGGTGAATATTATTATGATGGGCTCAACGAAGTTTATCAGCAACGCTCTGGTCAAACAATTCAAAACACAGTAGGAGGTGTGAGCATTCAGAACTATATCTTTTTTGGAAAGCTTTTGTTTGGTCAACAGTTTGCTTGGTATGTGACTCCGAATACTGGTTATCAAAAAAACATTTATCAGCGCTATATTCTGGAGTATGAAGTGAAGCGAAACTGGTATGCTGGCGTTACTTTAAAAGCACATGGAGATCACTCGGATTACTTAGCTGTGTCGACAGGATATTTCTTTAGGCTTTAACTCACTTCAATAAATTTCTCCAAAGAAAACGCTTGACTTCGTTCGGAGAACAAAGTTTTTACTCGGCCCCAAACCTGGCCAAACAATTCTGACTTGCGGTAGTTCTCTAAACTCTCGGCTTTGTCCCAATGACTGAGAGTTGTATAGGTCGTGGAATCATCTGCGTCTTTGAGTAATTGCAGGTGTGAACAGCCAGGAAACCTTCGGATAGCTTCTTTATGTTTATTGAAAATCCGCAGAAATTCTTCCACACCAGCCTCAGTGAAATGCATTCGTACAATTCGTATTATCATGAGTTGAAAGTAATAAGTCTTAAGTTATAAGTTAGATCCGCGTAAACTTAAAACTTACGACTTACAACCTATAACTTTTATTCATCAAACGTAATACTCACACTACTATCGTAATCCATTCCCAATAAATCGTTGGCCCGGCCTTTATTAATTCCTATTTCTAAAAAACCCGTGCTATTAAATATTAAGAAGCAATCACCCTGGTCAGCTTGAAAATAGTTAGTGTGAATTCTTCTGAATTTTTCTCCAGAAAATTGAATCGTGAATGTTTTATTCTTACTAAGAATATCAAAATCAGTCTTTGAGATGTTGGTGATCAAATTTCCGTAGTTATCAACACGCACCACGTGGCCAGCAATAAGCTTTCGTGTAGCCTTCACTGACCGACCGATCATCTTTTTGAAACTCGCCATAGGTTTTCCAAGCGTTGTGATAGCAACACCACTCGCCAATTTTGCCACAGCACTTGCAAAAATGTCTTTTTCAGGAAAGGATGATGAAACTGAATTGATAGAATTAATATCAACCAGCTGCTGGTGTGGCTTATCGCTGATCAGGCCAAACAATCCGTTGTCGGCTCCAACAAAAAAATGATCTTCTAATTGCAAGCCAATCGCTGTGGTTTCAGCATTGCCGGTTGAATCAACACCCACCAGATGCACTGTACCTTTTGGGAAGTCACGAAATACGCTATTCAAGACAAACGCACCATGCGCAATGTCGCAAGGTTGTATCTTATGGCTAATATCGACAAGCGTAAGCCCTGGATTGACGCCCAGAATTTTGGCTTTGATGGCGGCTACATAGTGGTCAGTTTCCCCGCTGTCGGTGAGAAGTGTAACAATTGCCATCCGTAACCCTGAACTTTTTATGTTAATTTTACTGTTCAAAAATAAATCATTTCAACCATTTTACTTCATTGATAGAAAAAACCATCACCCTCGACAACGTTTCGCTGCTCGATTTTCTCGGCATCGAAAACAAGAACATCAACGAACTGGCCTCGGCATTTCCAAAGAGTCGCATTGTATCGCGTGGCAATGAAATTCTCGTGAAGGGCGAATCGCCTGACATTGTTCAGATTACTGACATTTTAAATTCACTGGTCGACCACTTTCATCAGTTCGGTAAAATCACCGAAGAGAATGTGCGCGGCTATATTTCACAAGAGAAGCAAGAGTTTGTACAGGATGACTCTGCCGATGGAATTATTATTTACGGTACGAAGGGTTCGCCCATCAAAGCCAAGACGGCAAACCAGCAGAAACTAGTACAATCGGTAAGAGAAAATGATTTGGTGTTTGCGCTTGGTCCTGCTGGAACGGGAAAAACATTTGTGTCTGTAGCACTTGCTGTGAAAGCCTTAAAGAATAAGGTTGTAAAAAAAATTATCATCACGCGACCTGCTGTGGAAGCTGGGGAGAACTTGGGCTTCTTACCGGGCGACTTGAAAGAAAAAATTGATCCTTACT
>DASYTA010000568.1:0-8337 GCA_036002745.1 Cyclobacteriaceae bacterium
ATGTATCGCAATCAAGTCAAGAGCTAGGTAACGGAGTCGCCGATATTCTTTTTGGTGTTGAAAGTCCAGCAGGTCGTTTAGTACAAACATGGTCGGCATCGATTGACGAATTGCTTCCGATATTGGACTACAATATTCGTGATGGAAAGACTTATTTATACGACAAGCATAAACCACTCTTCGCATTTGGTCATGGACTTAGTTACACTAAATTTGAATACAGTAATCATAAATTAAATCAATCGACAATCAAGAATGGTGAAACGGTAAACATTTCTGTGGATGTAAAAAATACCGGAATGACGAATAGTGATGAAGTTGTTCAGCTATATGTTGGTTTTTCTGATTCAAAAGTGAGTCGCCCGGCAAAAGCATTAAAAGCTTTCAAGCGAGTGAACATTCCTGCTGGTGAACGCATAACTGTAACACTTCCCTTAAAATCAGATGAGTTGAAATATTGGAATGACGCCCAACATGCCTTTGTTCTTGAGCCAGGTGAGATTAAGTTACTCATCGGGGCTTCCTCCGAAGACATTAGGCTCAACAGCATCCTAACGGCAAAGTAAGTTATTATTCTACCGTAACACTTTTTGCTAGGTTACGAGGCTGATCGACATTGCATCCGCGCATCACAGCAATGTGATAGGATAACAATTGTAATGGAATTACGGAAATCAAAGGCATGAGTGGATCAAGTGTCGATGGCACCTCAATAACAAACTCCGACATTTTTGGAATCAGTGCATCACCTTCAGTTACAATGGAGATCACACGCCCCTTTCTTGCCTTCACTTCCTGAATATTGGAGACAACTTTTTCATAGGAAGCATCTTTAGTTGCAATGAAGACTACCGGCATCTCTTCATCAATAAGCGCTATTGGTCCGTGTTTCATTTCGGCTGCAGGATAACCTTCTGCATGGATGTACGAAATCTCTTTCAGTTTCAATGCACCTTCAAGCGCAACAGGAAAATTGTAGCCTCGACCTAAATAGATAAAATTGGGCGAGTTCTTAAACTCGTCTGCTATCACTTGAATCTGGGAATTGAGTTTTAATGCCTTCTCTACTTTTGCCGGAATGTTCTCCATTTCCACCAGCATCTCGTGAAACTTTTGTTCAGTGATGGTTCCTTTCTTTTGCGCAACAATTAGCGCGATCATGTTGAGTACGGTAAGCTGAGCAGTAAATGCTTTTGTACTTGCTACTCCTATTTCAGGGCCTGCGTGAGTATAAGCTCCTGCATGCGTTGCGCGTGGAATAGAAGAGCCCACAACGTTACAAACTCCGAAAATAATTGCTCCCTTTGACTTAGCGAGTTCTATCGCCGCAACGGTGTCAGCTGTCTCACCGGATTGAGAAATGGCAATCACCACATCGCCTTCTCGTATCACAGGATTTCTATAACGAAACTCAGAGGCGTATTCCACTTCCACCGGAATGCGACAAAATTCTTCAAAGAAATATTCGGCAACCAGCCCTGCATGCCAAGACGTTCCACAGGCCACAATTAAAATACGGTCAGCAATAACTAGTTTGTTTACATACTCACGTAAACCACCAAGTGTTAATCGTCCTGCATTTGAATCAAGGCGACCTCTCATACAATCTTTGATGGAACGAGGTTGCTCAAAAATTTCCTTGAGCATAAAATGTTCAAACCCGCCTTTTTCAATAGCCTCCAATTCAAGATCAACAGTTTGAACATAAGGAGTGAGCGGCAAGTTAGCCGTGTTCTTAATTGTAAGCTTACCATTATTCACCACTGCAATTTCCTGATCGTTCAGGTAAACCACTTCGTTGGTATATTCAATAATAGGTGTAGCATCGGATGCCATAAAAAATTCTCCGCGCCCAACGCCAACCACTAATGGACTTCCTTTGCGAGCAGCAACTAATAAATTTGGATCTTCTAGCGACATCACCACAATAGCGTAAGCACCAACAACCTTTGTCAAAGCAAGGCGCACAGCTTCGTCAAGAGCACACTTTTCGTTATTCTTAATGTCTTCTATAAAATGGATAAAGACTTCGGTATCGGTTTCACTTTCGAAGCGATGCCCTTTACGCAGCAGATCCTGCTTCAGTGAGCTATAATTCTCAATAATGCCATTGTGAATGATTGCCAATTTCTTTGTGGCTGAATAATGTGGGTGAGCATTTTCATCGTTGGGCTCACCATGAGTAGCCCATCGTGTGTGTCCCATTCCAATTTGGCTGTTCAGATTTTGACCTTGAATGAAAGTTTCCAACTCTGTTACCTTGCCCTTCTTTTTATAAACATTCAACCCTCCGTTATTTAGCAACGCAATCCCTGCACTATCATAACCACGATATTCAAGTCGTTTCAATCCTTTAATAATGATATCGCTTGCTTGACGATGGCCTACATAAGCAACAATTCCACACATAGCTTTTTTCTTTTAGTTAGAAAATCTTTCCGTCTAGTAACAAAATTAAAAAAGTCAGGGTGAATATTCACACCTGACTTTTTTTTCCTTGACCAGGAACTCGTGGTTATCCTACGAGATCAGTGTACAAATTGTAGAAAGACTCAGTGTAATCGTCATCGGTTTCGATTGAGGAAACTTTTTTCTCCTTAATCTTTTTCACCAAGCCTTCTAATTTTTTTCCATCACCAGCCACATTAACCACATCAGCCCATTGAGCGCCCAGCTTAATGAAGCCTTCATAGTCCGCAGTCTTTAAGTGACCAAGCATGTTATCTTCAATATCCAGCATTCTCACCTTGCCCATCAAATCTCCTTTGAATTTATGTGAGAAGCTGTTGTTATAGATAGTGAATACAGACTTTGAATTCTTGAAGAGTGGATCATTTTTGTAAGTCGTCTTCAAGTACAATGGAATAAAGCTGGTGATCCAATCATTGCAATGAACGATATCTGGTCCCCAACCTAATTTCTTCACGGTTTCAATTACTCCTTTGCAAAAGAAAATCGCGCGCTCATCATTGTCTTCAAAGAATTTGTTTTCCTTATCGTGGAACATTGACTTGCGGTGGAAGTAATCTTCGTTGTCAATGAAGTACACTTGTAATTTGGCGTTAGGGATAGAAGCCACCTTAATAATCAACGGCTTTTCCTCATCGCCTACTGCTATGTTAATGCCAGAAAGACGTACTACTTCGTGCAAACGGTTTTTGCGTTCATTGATCAAACCAAACCGAGGCACCAGAATACGGATCTCCATCCCACGCTCCTGCATCGCTTGTGGCAACTTCCGAACAAAATCGGCCACTTCGGTGGTTTGGAGAAAAGGGTTGATCTCACTGGCTACATAAAGAATTCGAATTTTAGACATATCGGTTGAATTTTGTTAAGACAAGAAAACGGGAGCACAAAAGTACGAAAAATATGACCCTTATTCAACTGTGATTTAAACATAACGGCTATATTTGCGGCCTTTTTAAAAGAGGCCTGAAATGCAAGTTTTTAAGGAAATCAAGCCGTTAAAGGCCTTTTTGAAGGATAAATGGAATGCCATTGCTGTTGGCCTGGTGCCCACCATGGGTGCTCTTCACGCCGGGCACCTCTCCCTGATTAAGGCTTCCAAAGAAGAAAACCAGCTTACTATTTGTAGCATTTTCGTCAATCCCACCCAGTTCAACAACCCTTCCGACCTGGAAAAATACCCTCGCAATTTGGATGGTGACTTAAAGTTGCTTGAAAAAGCAGGTTGTGATGTAGTATTTGCTCCTGAACGCACCGAGATGTACCAAAACACATCTAACATAAAATTTGATTTCGGTCAGCTTGACAAAATACTGGAAGGAGAATTCAGGCCAGGACATTTCAGCGGTGTAGCACTTGTCGTGTCAAAATTATTTCACATCGTTCAGCCAACGATAGCCTACTTTGGTCAAAAGGATTTTCAACAATTCAAGATCATTGAAAAATTGGTTGACGAATTGAAGTTTGATGTTCAACTAAAACGCATGCCCGTTTTTCGCGAAGCCGATGGATTGGCGATGTCGTCACGAAATATGAGGTTGAGCGAACCGGAAAGAAAAAAAGCAATCGTGCTTTATGAATCACTTATCGCCACCAAAAAATTATTGGCTCAGGGAAAATCGATTTCGGAAGTGAAAGAATTTGTGAACCAAAAATGGAAATCAATTGAAGGCATAAAACTGGATTACTTTGAACTAGCCGACAGCGAAAACTTAAATGTGCTCGAAACCGTTACAGGTAAGTCCGTATTGCTCATTGCTGGATTTGTTGGAGAAGTGCGATTAATAGATAATTTATTATTGAACGAATGAGAATCGAAGTTTTAAAATCAAAAATTCATCGGGTAAAAATCACGCAGGCAGAATTGCACTATGTGGGAAGCATCACCATTGATGAAGCGCTGATGGATGCGGCCAATTTGATTGAAGGTGAGAAAGTACAAATAGTAAATGTTAATAATGGCGAACGCCTGGAGACCTACGTAATCAAAGGAGAACGTAATAGTGGAATGATTTGCCTCAATGGCCCTGCAGCACGCAAGGCTCAAGTGGGTGACATCGTAATTATTATTTCTTATGCATCGATGGAGCTAGAGGAAGCCAAGAGTTTCAAGCCGGCTTTAATTTTCCCCACGCCTGACAATAAACTCAATTAATGGTTGCTAAGCTCAAATCAGTAGTTCGTTATGTAGTAACCATTGCGATCACAGTAATTTTACTTTGGCTTTCTCTTCGCGGACTTGACCTTCAAGGCGAAAACAAAATTGATTTTCTTTGGCAGGCCTGGCTAAAATCAGATAAGTTTTATTTGTGGCTCATGGCTGGCTTTGCCGTAGTCAGTCACATCATTCGTGCCCTTCGTTGGAAAATGCTTTTGGTGCCAACTGGCAACGAAATAAAACTATCCAACAGCTTCTGGGCTTTGATGACGGGCTACCTAGTAAACCTTGCTGTGCCACGCGGTGGTGAAGTGTCCAGGTGTTATACACTTTATCAGCTTGAAAAAACTCCCGTTGAAACTTCCTTCGGCACCGTTATAACAGAGCGCATCTCGGATGTCCTGTGCCTGCTTATCCTGATTGCTTTCTCTTTTTACTTGGAGTGGGGGAAATTAAAATCCTTTCTGGATTCACTTCCGATTGGTTCCAATAATGTTTCAATTCCATGGTGGTTTTGGGTGCTGATTGCTTTAGGAATTCTATTTTTAATCGGAATTTTCTTTTTGAGAAAGAATGAAAAATTCGTAAAACTCATTCTTGGTTTCAAAGATGGATTGCTGTCTGTCTTTCATTTAAAGAACAAATGGCTTTTTATTTTCTATTCTTTCGCCATTTGGACGTTATATTTTTTCATGAGCTATTTGGTACTTATGGCTTTCCCTGAAACCAATCATTTAGGCTTTAGTGCAGTAATGACACTTTTTGCTGTTGGTTCTATCGCCATGGCTGCTCCACTGCCAGGAGGCACCGGTTCTTATCACGTTTTAGTTCCGCTTGCGCTAACTACGCTTTACAGTATGGCTAATGCGGATGCTGTTGCCTTTGTTTTCATTTTTCATGCATGGCAAACGTTGCTCATGATTGTGCTAGGCGTTATCAGTTTTATTGTTAGCAATTTGATCATCAAGCAAAAAGCCAAATGACTCTTGGCTCTTGATTCAATCAAACAACCCCTGTGTTCTCGGTCTTGGAATTTTCAAATGCTTGTAAGCAAGTTCTGTTGCTTCACGCCCGCGTGATGTGCGCTTGATGTAGCCTTCCTGAATTAAGAAAGGTTCGTATACTTCTTCAATAGTTTCTGCTTCCTCTCCAACAGAAGTTGCAATGGTAGAAAGACCGACCGGTCCTCCTTTGAATTTTTCAATAATCGAACTGAGGATACGATTGTCCATATCGTCCAAACCATTTTCATCTACATCCAATGCTTTCAACGCAAGTTGAGCAATAGGCTTAGTGATCGTGCCATTGCCTTTGATCTGTGCAAAGTCGCGAGTTCGTTTCAATAGATTGTTGGCGATGCGTGGCGTGCCTCGACTTCTTCTCGCGATTTCAAAAGCCGCATCTTCATCAATCGGCGTTGATAAAATCTCTGATGATCGTTTCACAATTTTTGTGAGCAACTGCGAATCGTAATATTCCAATCGCGCATTAATACCGAAGCGCGCTCTCAACGGAGAGGTGAGCAAGCCTGCGCGAGTAGTTGCGCCAATTAAAGTAAACGGATTTAAGTTAATTTGAACAGAACGTGCATTCGGTCCGCTATCGAGCATAATGTCGATACGAAAATCTTCCATGGCCGAATACAAATATTCTTCTACAATCGGATTGAGCCTGTGAATTTCATCGATGAACAAAACATCGTGTGTTTCAAGATTAGTAAGTAACCCCGCCAGATCACTTGGTTTATCCAATACCGGACCGGATGTTATCTTAATATGGGAGCCGAGTTCATTAGCGATAATAAACGAAAGAGTGGTTTTTCCCAATCCAGGTGGGCCATGGAGCAGCACATGGTCAAGTGATTCACTTCTTTGCTTGGCTGCCTGAACAAACACTTTGATATTGTCAGTCACTTTCTGTTGACCTGAAAAATCTTCAAATGAAAGCGGCCTTAAAGCTTTTTCAATTTCTTTATCAGCATTGTTCTGCCCTTCACTGTCAGCCTTCAGGTAATCTTCACGCATGGTTATTAATCGATTCAAAGATAGAATAAAGTGCGACTTACTTTTTTGCTTTTGAATAGAATTCTATCTTTACCTATTCATGGATACGGGCAAACATCTTAGCAAAAGAATTACGGAGCTGGTGAACGAAGACCACCTGTTGGCTCACGTACTGTATTCTTTCGGCATCCCGTTTTATGAGTATCCTACTCAAACGTTAGAGCAGGTTTGTATTGAAAAAGGATTAGCCCTTGATCGAGTTGAAAAAGAATTGGAATTGCCCGCTGAAAATCTTCACCAAGGTGATTTACCGTTGTTTTCGTATCGAATAGATCTCATCATTGAGTACTTGAAGCATACTCATCACCTGTTTATAAAGAATAAGCTGCCTTACATTTATAAGCTGGTACAGAATTTCAAAGCTAATCACGAGTACTACAATCAAATTGAAAAAGACTTAAAAATTCTTTTTCCGCTCTTCATGGAGGATTTTATCCATCATATCTATGAGGAGGAAGATTCTCTATTCAAATACATTCAAAAGCTGGAACGTGCCAAACAGGGAAGATACCATCCCTCAAGCCTGTACCACTCCATGGAAAAATATTCGTTGCAAAAGTGTGCTCTAGAGCACGAAGGTCATGACGATGAAATGGCCGGTATCCGCCGGATGACAAAAGATTATTTTCTTACACCGGATGCTCCTCTGCACGTAAAAGTTATTTACAGCGAATTGATTCAGTTCGAAAAAAATCTTCAGGAGCATGCACGCATCGAAAATGAAATTTTGTTTCCTAAAGCGATGTTGCTTGAAAACCAGGTGAAGGTGGCCTTCTTCGAAAAGGCGAAATGGAATTAATTCCCATTTAAGTTTTATGGGGAGAATTCTCGCCATCGACTATGGATTGAAACGCACGGGCATTGCCGTAACTGATCCTTTGCAAATTATTGCCACCGCACTTGATACCGTTGAGACCTCAACACTTATTAATTTTTTGAAGAATTATTTTCAAAAAGAAACGGTTGACGAAGTTGTGATCGGCATGCCTAAAAAATTGAACAACGAAGATTCAGATACGGCTCCCGAAATCAGAAAATTTATTGAACAGTTTAAAAAAAACTTTGATTCCATGGCAATCAAAGAAGTGGACGAACGCTTTACTTCTAGCATTGCACAACATGCGATGATCTCTGGAGGCATGAAAAAGAAAGACCGGCAAGTAAAAGGAAATGTAGATAAAATCAGCGCTACATTGATTTTGCAGAGTTATATGCAAAGCAAAAGTATTTCCTAATCCTGTTAATATTGAAATCCTGATTAACTTTGTAGTTTAATTTTGTTGATATGATTTATCCGATCGTGATGTACGGCGATGCCGTCTTACGCAAGAAGGCAAAGGACATTGAAAAGGGCAAGGACATTAAAGAACTGGTAAACGATATGTTTGAAACCATGCATGCCGCGCATGGCATCGGTTTGGCTGCTCCACAAATCGGCAAAGGCATACGGTTATTTGTTGTAGATGGCACTACTCTTGAAGATGAGCCCAAGCTTAAAGATTTTAAAAAGGTGTTTGTCAACCCGGTAATGTTAAGTGAAACTGGAGAGCCGTGGCCGTTTGAAGAGGGTTGTTTAAGTATTCCAAACATTCGAGAAGAAGTGGAACGCCCTGAGAAAGTTCGTATTCAATATTTCGATGAAGAGTG
>DASYTA010000569.1:0-2502 GCA_036002745.1 Cyclobacteriaceae bacterium
CCTGGCAAATTTGGGGGAAGTATATTCCAAAGCGGGGCAAAGTGCTAAGGCTCAAAATTATTTCGATAGTGCGATGGCGCTGTGCAAGGAATTGCAGGCCTACGTTTACGAGCCTCAAATCTTGAGGAATATGGCGAGCAATTATTACAAGCAAGGCAAAATGAAGGAGGCCTACTACATGATGATTAATTACGACAAGGCCAAAGAAAAAATCTATGGCGAAGAAAGCAGTCGTAAAATCGCTCAAATGGAAATTGCCCTCGACCTTCAGGCAAGAGAAAAAGAAGTTGACGCCCTTAAAATTGAAGGTAAAGTCAAATCGCTGGAGCTACACAATACTCGCATGGTCATCACCATCATCGTATTGAGCGTACTTATTGCGTTGTCCCTTTTCAATTTATTTTGGCATCGCAAGAAAGGATAACTCATGCAACGGCAAGAAGCGCTTGATCTTTTAAAATCATTGACAAAGAGTGAAAGCTTGTTACGCCACATGCGAACGGTGGAGTTGGTGATGGAAGCCTACGCCAAAAAATTAGGACAAGATGCTAATCAATGGGCGGTAGCCGGTTTACTTCATGATGCCGATTACGAAGCGTTTCCAGATAAACATCCCAATCTGATTGTCGAAAAACTAAACGCACTCGGGGAAACTGAAATTGCTCATGCTATCTCCGCGCATTATACAAAGTGGAGTGTGCCTTACGACACACTCCTCGACAAAGCGTTGCTCGCCTGCGACGAACTGACAGGCTTTATTGTAGCTTGCTGCCAGGTAAGGCCTGATGGAATTACTTCCCTTGAGCCAAAATCGGTGATAAAGAAACTGAAAGACAAAGGCTTTGCCGCGAAGGTAGACCGCTACGAAGTAAGCAAAGGCGCTGAATTGTTTGGTGTTGATATGACCGAACATATTGCCTTTATTATTGACACGCTTAGAAAAAACCGCGAAGAACTCGCGATTTAGTAGAATTAGACCTAAAATTTTAATCCACAACCTTTTTCTGATCGGCAGAAGACTTTATATTTGAAACTCATTAAAGATCATTCTTATGGATTTCATTTTTAATCAAATTGTAGGCGATGGCGCAAACCTGTTTGTGGTTATCGTAGCGATCATTATCGGATTTGCAGCTGGCATGGGCTACACCGATTATCTAAAGACTAAAAAAGAAGAAAAAAATCAGCATTGATTGATCTTCTTTAAAAATAGCAGGCCTTCACTTTTCAGTGAGGGCTTTTTTATTCAACTAAGATTAGTTATTTCCAGGAGCAGGTGACACTGATAAAGTGTAGGGAGATTCATACACTTTCTGCTGATACTCTTGAATATTAGATTTCTGATAAAAGTTTCCAGCAACAAAACTGACGAAGGGATGAAACTCTTCCGGTTTTTTATATCCCGGTAATGAACTATAACCTTGATAAATCGGAATGATCCGAAATTCCTCGTCAAGAAAAACAAAATTGGGGTAGCTTAGTTGGTTGCTGAGCAACGCAGCAGCTAGTTGGTGATAACCTCTTCCTCCTTGCGATACAAATTTAAAAGTGGTGCCACGAAAAACCACATCGGCTTCTTGTTCAGCATCAAATTTTACAGGATAAAAATTCTCATTTAGTAACTTGGCAATTTCCGGATCAGGAAAAGTATTTTTATCCATCACCTTGCACCATCCGCACCATCCGGTATATACATCAATAAAGATCTTCCTCTTTTCGGTCTTCGATTTCTCAACAGCCTCCTCGAATGACATCCATTTTATTGGACCAGCCAAATGATTTTCTGCTTGGGCTTTTCCTTCACGGCTGAAAACCATGAAAAGCGCCACACCGGTCAGCAAAAGAAGTTGTTTATTGAAACGCATGCGCAAATTTAATCAATTGGCCGATAATCATTTTTAACGAAATGCTGTAACTACAGCAATAATATAAGGTATTCTACGTACAAGAAGGAACACAGACCGTACACAATCGAACAACTTAAGTAATTTTTAACAAACCAGGTACTGAATTTACCCCAGATTGGTCGATTTCAAAATTGGCATTCGGTTGGTAGCTTTCGCAACGATTTAAAAAATGAAAAAACTGTCACATAAAGATCTGATAATCGCGCTGGGAATAGCGGTGGCAGCTATTATACTTGTTTCCAGCATTTACTTTACCGACCCTGGTAAAAAAGAGCGAAGCTCCACGAAACCTGTGCCTACTGGAAAAGCTAAACCAACCGTCTTAATCAAGAAAGTGTTGGAAAAATTAGCATCTAAGGCTCATCTATAATAATTCTACGAATTGTTAACTTTCAAGTAAGAGGTTATCTTTAAAAAAGATCAAACCTCATGAAGTTACTCTCCATTCAGACTGCTCAGTACTATACCTTCTGCTTGTTAATTACATTATTATCCTGTTCGTCCAAACATGAAGCGAAAGAGGAACAAATAAGTATTCGCGATCAAGTAAAAATGGATCTTACAGACTCCACAGCTATGAATTCAATCAAGGGCA
>DASYTA010000570.1:0-7882 GCA_036002745.1 Cyclobacteriaceae bacterium
ACGATTTGCGAGCGCCCATTGCATCAGTTTTGGGGCTGATCAATCTTGCAAAGAAAGATGAGGACGGAGCAATGAAAGATATGTACCTCGAGATGGTTCATAAGAGTGCCTTGCAACAAGATAATTTTATTAAAGAAATTCTGGATCAATCCAGAAACTCAAGGCTAGAAGTGAGACGTGAAGAAATTATTTTTGAGGATTTAATTGAAGAAACATTTAGTCAATTGGGATTTGCAAGCAATACGGGTAAGCCAATAAAGAAAATAGTTAACATTCATCAAGAAAGACCTTTTCACTCTGATCGCTGGAGATTAAAAGTTATTCTTAACAACATTATCTCCAACTCCATTCGTTATAAAAATGGAAAAGATCCAGTTATTAATATTGATATTGAAATACAAGAGCATGCTTTGACGCTAGCTATAAAAGACAATGGCAAAGGAATAGAAAAGGATCATCTTCCGAATGTGTATAAAATGTTTTATCGAGCTACAGACGATGGAGCCGGCTCTGGCCTCGGGCTCTACATCGTAAAAGAGACTATTGATAAACTTCATGGAAAAATTGATATTGAATCTGAAATTGGAAAAGGCACAACCGTGAAAATGGAAATTCCAGAAATTGTTTAAAGCTCATTTACTTTTGAAACTCTTTTCAGCTACTCCCCTTTTTTACTTCTTCATTCTGACTTTAGTAAGTTGTACTCATGAGCGGTCCGAGCAAGCTGACCTTGCATTTATTAATGGCAAAATTTGGACAGGCAAGGATTCTGTTTCGTTCGAAGAAGCTGTAGCCGTAAAAGGAAATACAATTTTGGTGGTGGGAAGCACGAAAGAAGTAAAGAGAACCATTGGCAAAGAAACTAAGGTGATTGATCTTGAGGGCAAATTATTAACACCTGGTTTCAACGATGCACACATTCACTTTCTTAGCGGATCAATTGGCCTTACTGAAGTAGATCTTACCGATGCATACCGCAATAAGGAAGTAGTTGAACACATAAAAACATTTGCCAAAGAAAATCCCAATAAAAAATGGATTACCGGAAGAGGCTGGCAATACACGATGTTTGAAGGAGGACTTCCTTCCAAAGAATTACTCGACAGCGTTATAAAAGATCGACCAGTTTTTATCAAGGCTTACGATGGACATAGCGCATTAACTAACAGCGTTGCATTGAGGTTGGCAAAAATAACTAAGACAACAAAGTTCACAGGGTTTGGAGAAATAGTATGCGATGCCAATGGAGAGCCTACCGGAGTATTAAAAGAAAATGCAATGCACTTGATGGCTGACATCATTCCAACATTAACCAAAAATGAAAAACTGGAAGCTCTTCGAAAAGGGTTGGCGCTCACTGCATCGTTGGGTATTACCAGCATTAGTAATTGCAGCGGAACAATAGATGAATTTTATCTGTATAAAGAACTCTTAAAAAGCAATGAGCTTAATGTAAGAGTAGCAGCAGCATTTTCCATCGACGATAAAACAACTCCTGAACAAATTAAGAGCTATACATTTTTAAAAGACAGTGTTGGAAGAAACGATCGGTTAACAGCTAGGAATGTAAAATTTATGTTGGATGGTGTAATCGAATCACATACTGCAGGCATGTTGCAGCCTTATAGCAATTTATTGGCTAGTGAAACTTACCCTACTGGCACGCTTGCATGGCCTATAGAAAAATATAGAAGCCTAGTAACTGAGTTCGACAAGTTAGGGTTTCAAGTTTACACACATGCGATTGGCGATCGTGCTGTGCGTGAGGCGTTGAATGCTTATGAGCTTGCGCAGAAAACGAATCAAACAAACTCACGAAATAGAATTGAGCACATCGAAACGATATCGCCCGATGATATTCCGCGTTTCGCTGCGCTGGGAGTGCTACCTTCGATGGAACCAATTCACGCAGAGCCGGGAACGGTTTCTGTTTGGGTTGATGGCGTTGGAAAAAATCGTTTGCCATATTCGTTCGCTTGGTCATCAATTTTAAAAGCAGGTGGTCATTTGGTATTCAGCAGTGATTGGCCTGCATGTGTGAGTATTAATCCCATTCGTGGATTGCACACTGCCGTTACGCGCAGAACCATTGAGGGGCAACCAAAAGAAGGCTGGATACCTGAACAAAAAATTTCCATTACACAAGCATTGACTGCTTATACACAAGGTGGTGCCTTCTCTTCCTTTGAGGAAAATTCGAAGGGGAAAATTGCAAAAAATTACTTAGCTGACTTTGTTGTGCTTTCTGAAAACCTATTTACCATCGACCCGATTAAAACTCATGAGACCAAAGTGTTAATGACTGTTTTTAATGGAAAGATCATTTATGATGTAAGCAAATAAAATTTGATGTAGAACTGTTTGATTAATCAATACATGAAAACAAGAATGACCAAAATTTTAACATTACTTTTCGCACTTGCTGCATTAATATCTTCGAGCGCTCAGGTCAATGATGAAACATTTCCTAAGATCGTTACTAAAAATGGTCGCCACACTCTACTTGTAGATGGACAACCGTTTTTCATTCTTGGAGGTCAAGCTCATAATTCAAGCGCATGGCCAGGTATGTTGCCACAACTTTGGTCGGCCATCCATACAATGCACGCCAACACACTTGAAGTGCCGCTTTATTGGGAGCAGATCGAGCCTCAGCAAGGGAAATTTAATTTTTCACTTATTGATACGCTACTTCTTCAAGCACGTCAACATAAGGTACGTCTTGTGTTGCTCTGGTTTGCCACCTGGAAAAATGGAAGCAACCATTATATGCCAGAATGGATGAAGCATGAGTCGAGTAAATACCCCAACATCATTAGCAAAAACGGGAAGCCTGTAGATTCACCATCACCTCATGTAAAAGAAATGATGGAAGCGGATAGTAAAGCATTTGCTGCCGTGATGAAGTATCTAAAAAAGGTTGATGCTCCTCACACCGTTATTATGGTACAAGTAGAAAACGAACCAGGCGCATGGGGAAGTGTGCGTGACTACTCTCTTGCTGCTCAAAAATTATTTGAGAGTCCGGTGCCAGCAGAATTGATAAAGCCTGAAGTTCTTAAAGCTCTTAACACTCCGGTCGTTGCTGAAGGTAATTGGCAAAGAGTGTTCGGTAATAATGCTGACGAGTATTTTCATGCGTGGTCAGTGGCGCGATACATTGGGCAAGTAGCAGCGGCAGGCAAAGCAGAATATCCGTTGCCACTATATGTGAATGCCGCACTACGCGATCCACTTACTAATCCTCCAGCAACCAACTACGAAAGTGGTGGCCCAACCGACAATGTTCTTCTTATCTGGAAGATTGCTGCACCTACTATCGATTTGCTAGCGCCTGATATTTATCTTTCAAAAAGTGAAGAGATCATGAAAGTGCTTGAATTATACGATCGTCCAGATAATACACTCTTTGTACCGGAAGTTGGGGCTGGCTTAGATAAACCAAAATATCTATATGAAGTTTTTGCCCGAACCGGAATTGGATATTCTCCGTTTGGAGTTGACAGTAACAACGAAGAAACTGAAAAAGAAACACAGGAACGTCTTTCGCCAATTGCTGCTGAATATGCAATGGCAAGCACCATGATGAGAGAACTTGCCAAATGGAGTTTCGAAGGAAAGATAAAAGCAGCCATTGAACGTGAAGATCACAAAGAACAGAAGATTGATCTAGGTGCATGGCAAGCTACGGTAACATTTGGAACTGGCAGTCGAGATGTTTCCTCCGAACCAAATCCTCATTTCACTGGCAAGGCAATGATCGTACAACTGGAAGAAAATAAATTCATCGCGATTGGAACAAACTGTCGTATTACTTTTCAGCCACTTGGAAAAAATGCAGGCAAAGCTTGGCAATATTTAAAAGCAGAAGAAGGACATTATGAAAATGGCACTTTCAAACTTCTTCGCATTCTTAATGGCGATGAAACAGATTGGGGTGGTCCGCGCTTTGGCAAAACACCAACAGTTGTAAACATCTCTTTGGTTGTTCGATAATAATATCCTCCGCACTTCACAAAAAAATCGTCAGCCTTTTGAGCTGACGATTTTAAAATCCACCCTAATTGTTTTTTTTAACTTAATGCTGAATCACGACTCGCTTCTCATAGGTGTGGCTACCCGATGATACCTTCAATATATAAATCCCCGGACTAGTACCAGAAACATCAAGCGTAGTTTGAGCGCCTTCCACTGATCTATCAATAATGGGAGTACCTAATGTCGTATAGAGAACAACCTGTGAAGGTGATTGAGGTAAGTTGATAACTACAGAATGTGTCGCTGGATTTGGATAAGCCGTCATTTCTTCTGGCGCAGAATTGGCTACCCGTGTTTCTGGATCTTCACTAATTCTAGCGCCTGGATTACCAATCGTGGTTTTGGCCGAGGTCAGTGTCAAGACAGGGAAATAACCATTCGTCAGTTTGCAGTAGTAAACACCAACTCCAGTTGTCGTAAATGTACCTGTAGTGTTGGTAGCAACGAGCTGATTGTTTTTATACCATTTGAATGTGGTAGTGAGTCCACGTATCACGGCCTGCGATGAATAATTAATCGTCACATTTGTCGCCGAGTTAACTGGTGAGAATACTTCATTCTGTGGACCGTAATATAAATAAGCAGTAGTGTCAAACTTCGCTAGTTCACTAAATGGCAGATTGTCCTGAAGCAATTTAGTAAATTATCGTTATCCATTACGAAGCTATCAAATGTCTCGCATCGAAATTTAATGAGCTTAGCCTGGCGCGGCTTATCGTCTACTTAAAATTCATTAACATTGCACTTTTGTTATTTTTCAAATTTTATACTCGTGAGCATTACAGTCATTCTCATTTGCATTACCGTAGCAATAAGTTTTTATGCATTTAACAAAACAGAACTACTAGGTCGGTTGATGATGAACCCTCAGCTGATCAATACCAAAGGTCAGTACTATCGGTTTATCAGTTCTGGGTTCATTCATAAGGATCACATGCACTTGTTGTGGAATATGTTTTCCTTCTACTTTTTTGGCACTGCGGTAGAACACCATTTTAATTATGTGTTTGGAGAAGCAGGGGTCTACTACTTTATCGCTTTATATTTTTCCGCCATTGTTATTTCTGATTTTCCCACCTATCTCAAAGAGAAAAATAATGTCAATTACAATTCACTTGGAGCTTCGGGAGGTGTAGGCTCAGTGATCTTTGTGTTCATCATCCTTCAACCGCTACAATCAATCTGTTTGTACTTTGCGCTTTGTATGCCAGGATTTGTTTTTGGGATGGGATACATGGCGTACACTTATTATCAGGGGAGAAAATCAAATGATGGTATCAATCATGACGCACATTTGTATGGGGCACTTTATGGATTATTATTTTGTGCAATAACCTATCCTACTTCGCTGATACTATTTTATGATCAGGTGAAATATTGGTTAAGCACACTATTATAAAAGTTGTTAAAGAAATATGATTAGATGAGCGAAGACACCGAACATAATAAGCAACTCTTCCTGGTGGGTATGGTCCTAAGCATGATCTGCTGGGGTATCAGCTGGACATCAGGAAAGATTATGAGTGAGTATGGCGATCCTCTTACCAATGCGTTCTATCGTTTTACACTTACATTCATTTCCTTGGTCCTTATTATGCTGTTCATCAAGACACCTTTCAAAGTAAGCAGCAAAGGAATGCCGGATATGATTATCGCATCTATCCTCATGTCTATCTACACCTTTCTTTTCTTTAAAGGATTATCGACAGGAAAAGCCGGAGCCGGAGGTGTGCTGGTAACTGTATTGAATCCAATTATATCATACGGTATTATGCTGATAATGACCAAGCGCAAGCCTACACGCAATGAAAGCCTTGGACTTCTACTTGGATTAATAGCCGGCGTTATTCTTTTAAAACTTATTACTGAAGCTGATAAGATTTTTAGCGCAGGCAATATCTATTTTTTATTGGCATCCTTTTGTTGGGCGATATTGAGCATCTTCACTTCGCGCGCTTCTCGTTATGGTTCATCCGTCACGTTCAGTTTGTATCTCTCCGGAATCTGTGCCTTACTGATGTTTATTTTCGCTGGTTGGAAAGGAATACAAGTTACGTTCGATAAAGCGGATAATATTTATTGGGGCAATCTGTTCTTCAGTGCTACAATAACTACATCATTTGCTACAACGATGTATTTTATTGCCACCTCACGTCTTGGCCCAAGCAAGGCCAGTAGCTTCATCTTCCTGGTTCCCTTTTCAGCTGCGCTCGGCTCTTGGATCTTTCTGAAGGAAATTCCTCAACTGCATACAATCATAGGTGGCCTGTTGGGGATTGGTGCGGTTTACGTTTTGAATAGAAAAGAGAGATGATGGAAATTATTCTGTTTCACTTCTACACTAATAGAAGATCGATCATATCTAGGTATTTACCCAAATCGCTATCAGTTGCTTGAGAAATTCTTACAATCTTTTCTGCTTGATTATAAAAGACTTCGTAAAAGTCTGCAGATAGCGAATAGAGACTTATCTTAAACTGACTGCAGTCGATCGTAGTTATATAAACGCCTTCATTCAAAGAACTTTAATTGTCTCATTCATCGAAGCGAAAAAATAATTCAATTCCAAATAAGGGAATATCAGGATTAACACGGAGTACTCTTGATAACCCTTGCCAAGATTTTCAAGGGTTTGGAAGGCCATGACGCGTAGTAAGATTCTGCCCTATTATGACAAACACAAACAAAGTCGTAACAGGAATTGCAAAGGGCTGGTTAGCGACACCGTCATTGAAAGAAGCTAAAGTCAGTCTGTCGACCAATTCAAAGAATAAGTTCCAGTATGTGGTGTTTTATGCTGGATTTTAATTTGCGTAAGAAAAGGCAATCAATTGAATCTTTCAAGCCGTGTTATTCTTTGAAGTTTGTAATAAGATTTTTGACCAACTTCTAAATTAAATAAAGATGAAAGCAAAACTTACCATACTTGCAATTGGCTTGATACTACTTACACTCGCTCTTATTTAGTATTTAGCTTCGCGCCGTTACACAGATAAGTGTGCGCAAGGTTTTGCGCATGCACTGTTTCTAGCCAGAAAATATTTGTCCCTAAAAGCTTCTCAACTTTTAGGGACACTTTTTTGATCTTGACCTTAAAAAAGAAACATTAAAGTTAACGAGCCTCGAGATTGAAAATGAGTTTGCCCATCGTATAGGTTTTGCGCGATTGGCAAGTAGCCATTTGCTGCCACACCAATTTTTCCCCGTTGAAAGTTTACTCCTGCCAATCCACTTAGAACATATCCCTTACTTCCTGTTAATTCCTGCCCTTCATAATGGTTGTTGTTGTTGGCAGATAGATTTAAACCAACAGATGGCCGAATAGTGTTAAGACCTAAAGTCCATGAATGAAAATAAGCGGAGTTTAAATACACTCTATTTCCATATCTGAATTGCTGCGCATTGCTTGTGTTAATTCGGTACGTAAAGTCAGTAATTATACCATTGTTGCCAGAAAGAAAGTTGTGTGTGGCATTGATTAGGAAATCGGTACTACCAGTGCCAGGCATAGAACTAAAATCGCCTACAGTAAACATAGGATCAGTCACATCAGTATTGCTTTGTCCCGTACGAAATTTTATTCCACCTCCAACCAATAGCGAATTGCTGAAGGTTTTCTGTGTATCCTTATTTATGTGGGTTGAGGATAATATTTTGTAATTCCCCATCATGATGATGTCTCCAATCCCCTTGCTTTCCATAACTCCATCGTCACTCACTTTATGTGTAGTGATGTATGGAATGAAAGTCATCAACTGCACTTTACCAAATTGGTAGCCACCCCATAATTCTGCTGAGTGAAAATAATCATGACTAAACTGATCTCCATCATGGCTTCTAGAAT